>JABSSK010000137.1:0-7740 GCA_013214265.1 Saprospiraceae bacterium
CGGCCAGATCCATATTTTGGAAGCTGGTACCAATAATTTTTATTCCTTTCTTATGTAGGGTTGCGGCTAGTTTCAGTGCAGTTTGCCCACCTAACTGTACAATTACCCCTTCGGGCTTTTCCATTTCAATAATCTCTTCCAAATGTTCCCAGAAGACGGGTTCGAAATATAGCTTATCAGCCATGTCAAAGTCGGTGGATACGGTTTCAGGGTTACAGTTGACCATAATTGCTTCGTAGCCAGCTTCTTTAAGTGCTAGGAGGCCGTGAACGCAACAATAATCGAACTCAATACCTTGTCCGATTCGATTTGGGCCAGAGCCTAAAACGATAACCTTCTTTTTATTATCAGAAGGAATACTTTCGTTTTCCTGATCAAAGGTAGAATAGAAATAAGGGGTTTGTGCTTCGAATTCGGCCGCACATGTATCTACCATTTTGTAGGTCCTTCTGATTGAAGCGTCTTTCCTAGCTTTGGTTACCGCATCTTCATCAACGCGTAATGTCCAAGCTATTTGGGCATCACTGTAGCCAACTTCTTTGAGTTGGCGGAAAAAATCAGTTGGGATATCGTCAGGAACATTGTACTTCATCAGCTCTTTTTCCATCTCAACCAAGCGTTTGATCTGTTGTAGGAACCACATGTCGATGCGGGTAAGCTTTTGAATGGTTTTTGTAGGAACTCCTAATCGCATGGCGTCCTTCACTCGAAAAATCCGATCGTCACTTGGATGCTCTAGGCGCTGAAGCACATCGTCGGTTTTGATCCATTCTTTTTTGTCAGCGCCCAAGCCAGAGCGGCCATTTTCCAATGATTGACATGCTTTTTGTAGTGCTTCCAAAAAATTGCGGCCGATACCCATTACTTCACCTACTGATTTCATTTGTAAGCCTAGGCTATGGTCAGCACCATGGAATTTGGCGAAATCCCAGCGAGGTACTTTTACAATTACGTAGTCAAGGGTAGGTTCGAAGTAGGCTGAGGTGTTCTTAGTAATTTGATTTTTGAGTTCATCCAGGGTATAACCAATAGCGAGCTTAGCTGCAATTTTGGCAATAGGATATCCAGTTGCCTTACTGGCTAATGCGGATGAACGAGAAACCCTCGGGTTGATCTCAATAACGATCAACTCCTCATTTTCTGGGTTTTGGGAAAATTGAATATTACATCCACCGGCAAAATTACCTAGAGAACGCATCGCTTGAATGGCCTCATCTCGCATTTGCTGATAAGCACGGTCCGATAAGGTCATGGCTGGAGCTACGGTTATACTATCCCCTGTATGAATCCCCATGGGATCGAGGTTTTCCACCGTACAAATGATGACTACATTATCATTAGCATCTCTAAGAAGCTCTAATTCAAACTCTTTCCAACCCAACACGGCTTTTTCAACCAGCACTTCATGGGTTGGTGACATGCTCAGCCCACGACGGAGTGCAGCGTCAAACTCCTCTTCTTTATGCACAAATCCACCACCAGTACCACCTAGGGTATAGGACGGACGAATAACAAGTGGATAACCAATTTTCTGTGCGGCTTCTTTACCTTCTAAGAAAGAATTGGCAATGTAGGATGGAGCTACTTTTAGGCCGGTGTGAATCATATGCTTACGGAAAGCTTCCCGGTTTTCCGTCAATTCAATTGCGTCCAAATCAACTCCAATTAAGCGGGTGTTATATTTTTCCCAAACGCCTCGTTTGCCAGCCTCAATAGCTAGGTTGAGCGCGGTCTGGCCACCCATGGTGGGAAGTACAGCGTCGATCTGTCGTTCTTCAAGAACTTGTTCGATGCTCTCCACCGTAAGAGGCAATAAATAAATATGATCCGCGGTAACAGGATCAGTCATGATCGTAGCAGGGTTGGAGTTGATTAAGGTAACTTCAATTCCTTCCTCTCGCAGAGATCTTGACGCTTGAGAACCAGAATAGTCAAATTCGCATGCTTGACCTATAATAATTGGGCCGCTACCGATGATCAGTACGGATTTTATAGAAGTATCCTTTGGCATGATAAGGTGGTTTGTCGTTGGCTGGATTTGAATCCTGAAACGCTTTAAGAAGCCTCTCAAGTTCCCCCCCTTCGCAATCTATAAATTGCGTGCAAAGATAATGATATTCAAGGGCAAAAGTCTAGCGCCTGCCTAAAAAAATGACAAAACTTCCTCACCCACTCGAATTACGGTGGTTTGTAATAGCGAAGAGGTGCGTGAGCACATCATTGTCAATAAAAGGGTAGCACTGGAATCTCTATTTTATTTCAATAGATTGTTCGTCGGTGTAAAACTCTGTTGACCACCGAATATCGATATGCTTAGTAGATGTAGCTACATCTTTTTTGCGTACAGCATATACACGTCCGGGACCTGGGGAAAGATTTTTCAGAGCTTCTCCCGAAACAGTAGTTTTTGTCATGTTGAGTGGGCCGTTAAGGGAAATAGAAGCAGCCTGATTATTTTGATCGCTGAAGAGCAGAACAAGAATTTCATCTTTATCTAGATTAGATGGTGCTGCAGAAAAATCAAAATATCCTTCCCGATTGATGGATGGCGAAATCGTGACTTGATCTATAGGTACCATTGGTAGGGTTTGTTGTAGGTCCCACTCTGAGGCAGACTGAATAATTAATTTCATTTCTTTTTCAGGGTCACCTCTGAAGTTGGTTTCGTACCTAATTAGCTGATCACCAATGGATCGTTTGAGGAGTGAATGGTTATGAAACAATACCTGTCCATCTATGACTTGAGGGATAAGTTGTTGCATGCTATCCATATGAGAGAAAGATACCTGGACTTTGTATGCTTTTTCGGGATAAATGTATCGCACAAAAACATCCATAAGCTTTTGTTGTTGATAATCGAGTTTATGATCCTGCTGACAGCTAGGAAGCATTACAACGAGTATTACCGATAAGGTTAGAAGTTTGTATGCGACTGTTCTTTTCATAATGTTGAAAACTTGGCTTTTGCCAAAAAACGAAAATCCAAATGAAAAAGCATGAGCAGGCTACGGATAATTGAAAAATAAGGTATGATATGTGTCATTAAGTCGACCAAATATCTATTTTTTTAATACCATATCTGGGAATTGTTATTTTCTAATACTAGTTTATGGTTAAATCATCTTGTGTTTTATGTAATATTGTGTTTTGCAAACTGATTGTTGCTGACGGACCTTTAAAGAAATTCATATGAGTGGACGTTTACTCACTGCTATTCTATTTATCAGTTTACCTTTTATTATTGATGCCCAAACGTCTTTGGCTGGTAAAGTTATAGATGGAACTACCAACGAACCTGTTGTTTTTGGTACGGTAGCCATTTATAAAAACGGAGTACTTACTCTGGGCACAGAAACTGACCTGAACGGGAACTATAATTTTCCTGATGTTGATCCCGGAACCTATGACGTCGAGGCCAGTTATGTAGGTTTTCAATCTCAACGTATTACCGGCGTTAAAGTCTTGGCTGGTAAAGCTACGCGCTTAGATTTTAATATCGAGGCGGGGGTGTTAATTAACGAAGTGGTTGTGACGGAATATAAGGTTCCGTTGATTGAGCAAGATAATACAACTTCAGGAGCTGTATTGACTGGCGAGAATATTCGAAACCTACCTACCCGAAATATTAATGCATTGGCGGCTACTTCGGCCGGATTGGCAACCGCCGACGAGGGTGGGGCAATCAATGTTCGGGGTTCAAGGTCCAATGCAACGGACTATTATGTAGATGGCCTTCGCGTAACAGGAAACTTGCTACCGGAGTCAGAAATTGAGCAGTTGCAGGTAATCACGGGTGGAGTAGAAGCGCAATATGGTGATGTTACGGGTGGTATTATCTCCATCACGACTAAAGGACCATCGAATAAATTTGCTGGTGGAGTGGAGATCGAATCCTCTCAATTAACAGACCCATACAACTGGAATTTGATTGGTTTCAATGCTAGTGGTCCAATCCTACGCAATAAAAAAGGCCAGTCCATACTTGGCTTTCGAGTTGCAGGTCGCTACCAAGATCGGCTAGATGATGATCCGCCAGCGACTGATATCTTTCAAGTACGCGAGGACCGCCTGACTGTCTTACAGGACAATCCCATAATTGATCGTTCAGGTAATCTTGTGGTTGCAGCGGATTATTTCAATGATGATGATGTTAATATCCTGAATTACAATCCAAATGAAGAGAGTAGCAGAATTGACCTTACGGCAAAAATAGATGCGCGGTTGAGTCCGTCTATAGACGTAAGTTTCACAGGTACATTTACCGATAACCAGAATCGGGCGACTCCAGGTGGGTGGCAGGTTTATAATAGCCACAATAATCCGAATACAGCCAATTCTACTTACCGAGGAAATTTCCGTTTCCGTCATCGTTTGGGGCGCTCTGGTCTATCGGCTGAAAATACAGGGCAAAATGGAGGCAGTATTATTCAGAACGCGTCGTATACCTTACAAGTTGGATACGAGAAGAATCAATCAGAAAATTTTGATGATCGCCACGGGTTCAATTATTTTGACTACGGATACATTGGAGATTTCGATATTGAGTGGGTACCTACTTTTTCGTTTAACGAAAATGGCGTATTGCAACATACAGATTATCGCCAAGTACTGCGATCCTACACGCCAAGTACTATAAATTCAGTTTTAGCTAACTATAACAAAGCGTTAGGCGAACTGGATAATGGAGAAGGAATTAATGCGAGTATAGGAGACTTCATCTTATCCGATGTTTTTAATAATGCTGCTGTCTTTAGTCGGGACAATTTCATTGCCACCAATGGGTTTATTCGTCCACAATTCAGTAATTCATATGGGTTCCATACGAATGTAGGCTCAGTTTTTAATCGTGCGCAGCGTGGAGATAATGACCTATATACATTCAATGGGCGGATTAATTTCGATTTGGTACCTGGTGGATCAGACAAAGGACGACACAATATTCAATTGGGGGTAATTTACGAAGAGCGAGTTAATCGGGGGTACTCTGTTTTCCCTCGTGGTTTATGGAATGTAGCGCGTCAGCAGGTAAATAACCATATCCAAGGTATTCTTCCCGGTGCAGATACCGTAGGTACTATAGATATTCCTGACTTTCCCGGAACAGCATTGCTAGAGGTGTCCATTGTGGAAAGTGCCGATAATCGTTTTTACCGTGCACTGCGGGAGCGATTGGGGGTGCCACTCAACCAATACGTAAATGTTGATGGCTTAGATCCTTCAACATTGAGCTTAGATTTGTTTTCAGCACGGGAACTCAATGATCAAGGCTTAGTTAGTTATTTTGGTTATGATTACTTGGGTAACACCTTCGATGGCTCCTTTGATGACTTCTTCACTGCACGTGATGCCGATGGTGTTCGTACATTCCCAGTTGCACCCAACCGGCCAGTATATACAGCCTTTTATATTCAAGATAAATTTACGTTTCGGGATATCATTTTCCGCTTGGGGGTACGAGTAGATGCATATGATGCCAATACCCGGGTATTGAAAGACCCCTATTCGTTGTATGATATCATGGGTGCCAAAGAGTACCACGAACAGTTTGGCGGAGGTCGTCCTGGTAACATAGACTTTGACTACAAGGTTTATCTGGATGAAACGGGTTCAAATGTAGTAGCATATCGAGATGGAGATCAGTGGTACCGGAGTAACGGAAATCCGGTAAACAGTGCTACGGAAATCTTTAGTGGTGGTTTAGTCTTTCCCAAATATCAAGATGAGCGGGTGCAGGAAAACAATAACTTCATCAAATCACCTGATTTTGATCCTGAGGTTTCCTTTGAGGATTACGAGACACAGATCAATGTTATGCCGCGTTTGGCTTTCTCATTCCCCATTTCCCAGAATGCGAACTTCTTTGCTCATTATGATATTCTGGTGCAACGTCCACCTTCCAATACACTAGCCACCGCCTTGAATTATTTTTATTTCACCGACAATGCGGGTGGGTTACAAAATAATCCTAATCTGAGGCCAGAGCGTACTATTGACTATGAAATTGGGTTTCAGCAGAAGCTAACCGACGCTTCCAAGCTAAAGTTTGCGGCGTACTATAAGGAACTAAGGGATATGATTCAGCGTAGAACATTCTTTCCTGTTCCGATTGTCAACCAATATGAGACGTATGACAATATTGATTTTGGAACGGTATATGGCTTTTCTTTCGAGTATGAGTTGCGTCGTACGGGTAACCTGACTCTAAATACAAATTACACACTTCAATTCGCGGATGGTACTGGATCTAATGCAAACTCTCAACGTGGCCTAACCAGTCGGGGTAACCTCAGAACGTTGTTTCCACTGAATTTTGATGAGCGTCATCGAATCAATATGGTAATGGACTTCCGTTACGGTAGTGGGCGCTTCTATAATGGCCCTCGTATTTTGGGTGCTGATGTTTTATCCAATTTTGGTGTTAACCTTCAGGCCGTAGCTGTTTCAGGACGCCCCTATACTGCGCAATTAACGCCTCAGGAATTGGGTGGCTCGCAGACAGCAGGTGCTTTGAATGGCGCGCGGAAACCATGGAACTTTACATTGAACCTAAGGGTCGATAAAACCTTCCGAGTGTCAGAAGGTTTGGGACTTAATGTGTATTGCAGGGTTTCTAACTTGCTGGATCGCCGTAATGTCATCAATGTGTACCCGGTAACTGGATCACCTGAAGATGATGGGTTTATTGCTTCTGCAAATGGACTGGATAAGCTTCAGCAAATCGAGAACTCAGTTCAGAGTGTCGAGTCCTACTTAGCATCATATCAGTGGGCTTTAATAAATCCTAACTTTTATTCGCTGCCAAGAAGAATATTCTTGGGGGCTATTTTAGACTTTTAATTTGCGAAACATGTTTTGGGCTTTTGCCCGCATATGATTAAATAGATGACACATGCGATTCTATAAACCTTTGCTGATTTTTTTACTAGGCCTTTTTTTTACGGAAGCGGCCGTTGCTCGTAACAACCCACATTTAGAGGGGCGCAAGGAGCGAAATGAATCCTTGGAAACCCGGTCTTTTCGAGAGGATTGTGATAATGCAATTAACCAGGTCGATATGTCTATCAACAACGTACGAGCTCGTTTAACAACGGGTGGTGATGTTTGGTGGAATGGCACCGATGGTGTTTACGTAGTACCTAAAGTACCAGCGACGGAAACTCCTGTATCTTCTATTTTTGCTGGTGCAGTATGGTTGGGTGGAGTCGACCCTGCGGGGAATCTAAAGTTGGCGGCACAAACCTACGGTCGTAATGGAGGAGACTTTGACTTTTGGCCCGGACCATTAAACCCGACTACAGGTACTGTCAATCAGGATGTTTGTGCCAATTGGGATCGATTCTTTACGGTTCTTGGTGAGAATATTCAAGAACATCTGCGTAATTGGGAGCAGGCCAAGGTAGAAGGTCAGGCCTATGACCCCGATGATATTCCGCTAGATATACGAGGTTGGCCTGCAAAAGGAAACCAATACTTCGTTGATGTTCATGGATTCGAGTTACCCAATACTACCCAAGGGTTGGCAGGTTTTTGGGATCAGGATGGTGATGGAGAATATAACCCCGAATTAGGAGACTTCCCGGTCATTGAAGTTAGGGGGTGTACCGATAAGCCACAGTTTCCTGATGAAATGACGTTCTGGATCTATAACGATGCGGGTAATATCCATGCGGAATCCATGGGTGATCCCATTCAGATGGAAGTTCAGGTTCAGGCTTTTGCTTATGCGACTAACGATGAAAT
>JABSSK010000137.1:7770-11563 GCA_013214265.1 Saprospiraceae bacterium
CAGCGTTACAAACTCATAAATCGTGCGGTGGAGAGTATTGACTCTATGTTTTTTGCTATGTGGGTAGACCCTGATCTGGGATGCTATACAGATGACTATGTTGGCTGTGATACGTCTAGAAGTCTTGCTTATGTTTACAATGAGGATGCACTGGATGGTCAAACGGGCTGTATATGCGAAGGGGGTGTAAATACTTATTGTGATGAAATTCCAATTTTGGGGGTTGACTATTTCCGAGGGCCGCTTGATGAGTTGGGTAATGAGATTGGAATGTCATCGTTTACATATTATAATAATGGAGCGATTGGGGGCCCTCCTCCTGGCACTACTGATCCGTCTGTAGCGCAAGAGTATTATAATTATTTATCAGGATCTTGGGCGGATGGTTCTCCGTTCACTTTTGGTGATGATGCTTATCAGGATGGTGATCCGGTTAAATATGCATTTCTTGATCCACCCAATGATCCGCAAGGGTGGAGTATGTGTTCTTCAGGTTTACCTTTTGGTGACAGAAGAACTATCCAAGCTTCAGGCCCATTCCGCTTGGATCCAGGTGCGATCAATGAACTGATTATTGGTGCAGTTTGGGTAGCAGATCAGAATTATCCTTGTCCTGATATCACTAAGTTATTAGAAGCAGATGATATCGCGCAGGCACTTTTTGATAACTGCTTTGAAATTACGGATGGGCCAGATGCACCAGATATTGACTTTATTGAGTTAGATCGGGAAATAATTGCTGTTTTAACCAATGATTCAATTACTTCTAATAATGCTTTTGAGCAGTATGCACAACCCGGGTTACAGATTCCTGCTGGTACGGATGACTCTCTGTATCGTTTCGAGGGGTATAAGATATACCAGTTGTCTGGTCCGGAAGTAACAATAGCAGACTTGGATAATCCTGATCGTGCGCGGTTAATTTTTCAAGTGGATATTAAAAATGGGGTTGACCGTATATTCAATTGGCGAACAGTTGACAACCCTACTGGAGATGAATACTATGTGCCCGAGCTTGAAGTAGAAGGGTCTGATCTAGGAATTCGGCATACGTTTAGTATTACTGAGGATCAATTTGCAGAGGGTGACCGGCGGTTGGTCAATCATAGAAAGTATTACTTCACAGCTGTAGCTTATGCTTACAATAATTATCGAGAGTTTGAACCAGATGAGGTGATTGGTCAGCGTAGAGCATACCTAGAGGGTCGACGAAATATTGGTAATGGGGAAAGTCCCTTTTATACGGTCTTACCTCGTCCGGTTGTGGATCGGCAGGTTAATGCGAATTATGGGGAAGGCGCTGTAATTACTCGTTTAGACGGTATTGGTAATGGAGGTGCATTCCTTGATATGAGTGAAGAAACGCGTCAGGCTATACTCGACGGTTCATTTGATGGTACCATTATATATCGTCCTGGGCGTGGACCTATAGGTGTTGAGGTATTCAATCCATTGGATGTAAAAGACGGCGCCTTTGAACTTAAGTTTGAAGACGGTAATAATGAGGATGATAACTTAGAGCCAGGCACACGATGGACTTTGAGAAGCCTGACGGATCCAAGTGCACCTGTGATTCAAGCGGAGGTGCCAATTGAATTTTTAAATGAGCAAATCATCAAGGAATTTGGCTTTAGTATTTCTGTAGCACAAGTGGACGAAGTTGGAAATATTAATGGTGAAAACAATGGAGCTATTGGATACGAGGAGGAGTATCTTGGAGATGCGGTTTTACCGTGGGTGACGGGTATTCCCGATGGGTTCTCTGCGGGTATCGGATCCTTTGATCAAACAGTATTTGATTACGTTGCAACGGGTGATGGCGAGGTTGATGCTGCTCTAGATCCCAACGAAAACTTAAGTAATATTGGTCCGGGTTATTTCATCCCTTACTATTTGGCGAATTTCCGACGTCAGGATGAGACAGATAGAGCGTATGTAACTCCTGGATGGACTAATATTAGTGGTAGTGGTATTGTTCGCCAACAAAGTGATATTGGGGATGTACCTAATATTGATATCATATTGACTTCCAACAAGGATTTATGGAGTCGTTGTGTGGTTGTGGAGACTAATAATCGCTACTACGAAGCACAAGGATTTACAGGAGTAGGTGACCGCTCTATGTTTGATTTACGTCAAGCGGCAAACGTTACGAAAGACGATTACGATGGTGACGGCATACCCGATCAGGACAATGAAGATCCGGGCGAGGGAATGGGTTGGTTCCCAGGGTATGCGATCAATGTAGAAACTGGTGAGCGGTTAAATATCTTTTTCGGAGAAAACTCATTCTACAGGGAGTTTGGCGATCCTTTCTTGGATGTAGGTGCTGATATGATGTATAACCCTAGTAGTTTGATCTCAGCGGGTGCTTCTGATGGCGCAATTGCTCCTTATATAGGTGGAGGGCAACATTTTATTTATGTAGCGAATACGCCTTATAACGAATGTGCGGACTTCCGTCGGTCTTTCCGCCCTAGTCCTAGCCCTTTGTTTAAGGTACAAGCTATTCGTGATCTGGTATGGGCTGGTTTTATTTTACCACGTCCGGGTATTACCTTCAAGAGTTACGCTGATGGTCTAATTCCGTCGGATGTAGTGCTTAAAGTTCGGGTAAATAATCCGTATCAGGTCCGTGTTGGTACGGGTGAGAATAATGGTTATCCGACATATTTGTTCTCTCTCACAGGGAAAGAGGCAACTCAGCTAACGCAGGGTCAAGTAAATGAAGCATTGGACATGATCAATGTGGTACCCAATCCTTACTTCGGCTTTAGTGAATACGAAACGTCACAGTTTACGACCACAGTTAAGATTACAAATTTACCTGCGAGATGCCAGGTAACCATTTATACATTGGAAGGTAAGCTAATTCGAAGATACGACCGGGATGAGATAGGTACTGTACCAAGAGGTAACAATCGGGCGCTTGACGTTAACCAAATTGCACCGGCATTAGAATGGGATTTAAAGAATACACAGGGTATCCCGGTAGCCAGTGGTGTTTACCTGATACATATCGATGCTGGAGCTTTAGGTGAACGTACTATTAAATGGTTTGGTGTAAACAGACAATTTGATCCATCAGGCCTCTAGGGGCTTCATAAATCCAATTAAACATGAAAAATCTTATTCTGACAATATGTGTTTGTCTGTTGGTAGGATGGACAAAATCTGAGTTGTACGCAGGTAACCCAGATCGTCAGGGGGAAGCAGGAGCATATGAGTTATTGATGAATCCATGGGCACCCTCGGCAGGACTACATACGATTAATACAGCAAGTATAAGTGGTGTAGAAGCTATGCGGCTGAATGTAGCTGGCTTAGTACGTATAGATGAAATGGAAGTAATGCTTGGACATGCAGACTATATGCAAGGAGTGGACATTCGGATGAACGCCTTAGGTTTGAGTAGGCGAACAGGTAAGAATGGAGCATTTGGTCTTAGTATTATGGCTGTTGATTTTGGGGAAATTGAAGTCACTACAGATGATCAGCCAGAAGGTACGGGAGCCACGTTCTCGCCTAACTTTTTTAATATAGGGCTAAGTTATGCTCACATCTTTGAAAATAAGGTGTCAGTAGGTATTACTGTGCGTGGTGTTTCTCAGTCGTTATCCGATTTGAATGCATTTGGATTGGCTATTGATGCGGGTATCCAATACGTTACCGGAGAGCAGGATAACTTTAAGATTGGTATTAGTTTGCGGAATGTGGGTTCTCCAATGCGGTGTGGAGGAGAAGGCTTAGCTGTGCAACGTCCTTCTCCAAATGAAGGTACATACGAACTTAC
>JABSSK010000138.1 GCA_013214265.1 Saprospiraceae bacterium
TCATGATGTATATCCGATGAAAAACGCAAAGAATCCGCTGTAAGCTGGTACGAATTCAACCCAAGAGAAGCTGTAAATATGAGTAAAGCAATACAGAAAAGTGCCAGTCCTAATTTTTGAAGTATATGCATAATTATCGTTTGGCCATTATTTTCAAATGGTACGATTCAAGAATTGTAATGCCCCCTTTAACCCCCTTTTCTTGTGTAAGCTAAGTGCTGATCCAGTTTGTTGATTGTATGCCTCAACAATATCTTTTTCATATTGTCGGAAAAATTCAGGATCAAAATTAGCGATACCTAATTGGGTTATAACGGACGCAATGGGTGTTTTTTCTGCCAACCATTTTTCACAGACTTCATGCCGGTAACGGATACCCATTAAATTGAATCCAAGAATATGCCCTTCATCTCTATGGTAAACTAGGCGGATACTCTTGCGTCCATCCTTATGTTCCCAGTAAACTGACTGATGTTCCTCTGGTGAAACAGCTCGAACATCACCATAAACTTGATATTCGATATCCAAAAACTTAGCTGAATTAAACCAAATACCTGGATCGTATGCCACAGAATCACCCGTTACATTATATGCGGCAACCTCTCCCATCATTCGCCCCGTATACCAAATAGCTTCAATCGGACGACGCCCTGGCTTAGGTGCGCTCAACTGAGCACAATCACCTACCGCGTAAACGTCTGGTAGGTTTGTTTGCAGGTATTCATTGACTAATATGCCCTTTTGGATCTCTAATTCAGTAGTTGCTAAAAACCCAATATTCGGATGTACACCCGCAGTGAGCCCAACATATCCACAAGCAATTGTTTCACCCGTATTGGTTGTGATGCCACAAGCCCGACCTTCTCCATCACTTTCGATGGACTTGAGTTCTGTTGACAACCGAAGATCAAAACCATGCTCAAGAATATGCCGATTTATCATTTCTGACTCTTCTTTGGGCAGTATATGGTTCCAGTAGCTGGACTCCCTTACCAAAAAAGTCACAGGAATTTGACGAGAATGAAACATCTCACCCATTTCAATACCAATCAAACCTCCTCCAACAATAACAGCTCGCTTCAAGTCTTTGCTGCCTTTTTCCATAGCTTCCAAATCTTGAAGTGTATACAGCCCACCTACCCGATCTAGGTCTTGGCCTGGCCAGCCAAACTTATTTGGAGCAGATCCCAGAGCAAGGATAAGCTTATCGTATTGAACAACCTTGCCCCCAGAACCATACAAACGCTTTTGGGTAAAATCAACACGCTCAATCCATGCCTTTAGCCTATTTATTCGATTTTTTTCCCAGAAAAAAGGTTCATAAGGCTGGGTATCCTCTAAGCGCATATGCCCCATATAAATGTACATGAGTGCTGTACGAGAAAAAAAAGAATCTGACTCCCCTGATATCAACGTAATCTTGTAGTCACTGCGTTTGCGAATGAATCGTGCAGCTGTAACACCGCTTATTCCATTTCCTAGAATTACAATATGCATTACCTGTTGAGATTTGGCTATAGTGTTGGTTTAAAAGCTTATTATCAAAATAAATAATACTACAATTGCCGTGCTGTCTTTCTGAGGACACTTAACATAATATGTCTTATTTTTGTTAAAAATATGCACGTAAGCGCATTCGCTTTTTACACAGAAACTTTTTTCCAGAAATTCATGGTATGAAAAGCCTTATATTTTACATTTAGTGGTTAAAAAATCATTAACAACACAATATTCATTGCATTAAGAAAATTTCTAGTTTATTTTTATAATATAGCACTTCCTACTCAATCCCAAATGACTTTGCTTATGAAGCATCTTATACATCTCACCTTTATTCTTTTTCTCTCTCTAATTTGCTTTACAGCGGTTGCCCAAACTATATTAGTTGAATCGACTACTATTGAAGAATCTTTTGAAGTTGATCTATCCGATAATTTCCTCACTTTAGCACTAAAAACTAAAATATCCAATAACACGGACGATACTATCGCTCTAAAGTGGACACGCCTTGAGTTAGATAAGCCCGGTGAATGGGATACGCAAGTTTGTGATAATGTAGAATGCTACATCCCTATTGTCAGTTCTAATGTTGATGAGAATCTAGGACTTAATGCCCCGGTAGTTCTGGCTCCCGACAGTTCCTTAGATATGATCCTATACGTATTGCCTAATGGTGTACCGGGAAGTGGGCGCATAGAACTCGATATTGCACTAACCTCATCTCCTGAATCCATTATTGAAACTATCGTATACTTACCCGATGTGCGGCAGGCTACTATCACCAGCATTCAAGAGTGGATGGAAAAGGACTTGAGAATGTACCCCAATCCAACATTTGATTATTTTGAATTAACCAATACGGACTACGTGGACGAATTGGTAATTTATAATCGGATTGGACGACAGGTTGCTTCGTTTCGGGTTTCTCCCGGTGACCGCTACCCTGTATACCAATTACCCGATGGCATTTATCTTATTAGCTTTATCAACTATGAATACGGTATACTAAGAACACTACGCCTGGGCAAACGAAGTATCCGACCTTAGTTCAATCGCTAAAAGCTTCCACATATAAATTAGGCTGGATATTCTACGTAATTCCGAGGTGTTTCATACAGCCGGATGAACAACTCGTATTTTTTGTCCAAATGTGCCCTGAGTATATTCCAAATAACATAACAAATATTCTCTGCTGTTGGGTTTAGGTTCTTGAACTCCTCTGTATCCAAATTCAAATTTTTATGATCAAACCGTTGCTCAACGTGCTCTTTAATCAAATCTTTTAGCAATTTCAAATCAATTAAATATCCGGTTTCAGGGTCAACTTCACCGACTATTTTAACTTCCAACTCATAGTTATGACCATGATAATTCGGATTATTACATAGACCGAAAACTTCTTTATTCTTATCGTCTGACCATTTTGGATTATGTAACCTGTGGGCAGCATTAAAATGCGCTTTTCTGAAGGCAGCAATTCGCATAAAATATTTTTGAAAGTTTAAAACCTGTCCAAACAACACGAATGAACCCTGATGGTTTCCGGTAGGCTTGTAAAGAGTCTTTATTTTTTAGGGGTATTTCTCTAAAAGAGTGCGATCTGTAAGGATAACTGATGTGGATGCCATTGATATTTTGTTTATTTTTGAGATTATATTGCTAATACATAATCAGTGAATAGCATTTATTCTTTTTCCGTTGAAGGAATAGAAGATCAGCAAATAAAGTTTTCCGGCTTTTCCGGTAAAAAGATATTGATCGTCAATGTAGCTTCTGCGTGCGGATTTACATCTCAATATGCGCAACTGCAGGAACTCTATGAGGAATACCAAGACCAATTGGTCATTGTCGGATTTCCCTCCAATGATTTTGGGGGGCAGGAACCAGGCAGTAATCAAGAAATTAGGTCGTTTTGTAAGGTTCGCTTTGGGGTTACTTTCCCCTTAGCAGCCAAAATACATATATCAGGCCCCAACCAACACCCGTTGTATACCTGGCTAACGCAAAAGGATAAGAACGGTGTTTTGGAAAGTTCTGTAAAATGGAACTTCCATAAGTTTCTGATTAATGAACAAGGTGTTCTGGTCAAAAGCCTTCCTTCATCGGTAAGTCCATTCGACGATATCATCCTCGATTGGCTGAATGCTTCCTGATTTGTTAAAACGGTTACGCCGTTATTAAGAACAGGATTTATGCGCTTCGAACATATTGTTGGCCAGTCTGATTCTCAGGAAAGATTGCG
Organism: Saprospiraceae bacterium; assembly: GCA_013214265.1. Lineage (GTDB taxonomy): Bacteria > Bacteroidota > Bacteroidia > Chitinophagales > Saprospiraceae > DT-110. The sequence continues at coordinate 3,743 of JABSSK010000138.1, forward strand.
GCTTATGGTCCAACAAGACCGCTTGCCACATGCTCTTCTTTTGCTAGGTCCTGAAGGTAGCGGTCAACTTGCATTAGCGGTTGCTACAGCGCAGTACCTACTCTGCAATGACCGGTCCCAAAACGATGCTTGTGGTATATGTACAAATTGCAGAAAAACAGAACAACTCATTCATCCTGATCTCCATTTCTCATTTCCTACGGTCGGCACCAAAGCAGTAAGTGATCAGTTCATGAAAGACTGGCGAAGTGGATTCGCTCATAATCCTTATCTAAATGCTAATCAATGGCTACAACATATAGGTGCCGAAAATCGCCAGGGCAATATTACTAAAGAAGAGTGTGTTGCTATTATTAAAAAGTTGAGTTTTAAGACATTTGAAGCGGACGCCAAGGTTATGATTCTTTGGCTACCAGAATACCTAGCTAAAGAAGGTAATCGCCTCTTAAAAATTATTGAAGAACCACCACCCGATACATTTTTCATCCTAGTTGCGCAGTCTGCTGAAAAAATACTAAATACCATTTTATCCAGATGCCAACTAATAAAAATCCCACCTCTAACAGATCAGGATATCTTGAAAGGAATCCAAAATAAATATCCTAATCTGAATGAACAGGCTGAAGTTATAGTACACCTTAGTAATGGGAATTTTAACGCAGCATTATCCCTAGCAAAAGAGCAAGGAACGACCTATAATACTATCTTTCTAGACTGGATGCGTAAAACATATAAAGGTAATGGTATAGACCTCGTCAAGTGGAGTGATGAATTTTCCAGATTGGGTCGGGAAAACCAAAAACACTATCTCCTTTACGGCCTACACTTTTTAAGAGAATTAACCGTTCTTATGGCTTCAGGGGATACGGAAAATATACGTCTCCCTAAAGATGATAATCAGGCAGCAATCAAATTGTCCAAAATCCTTAATCTGGATCAAATCGACCTTGCCATTGCCTTATTTAATACATGTTACCAACATATTGAGCGTAATGCTAACCCCAAAATATTAATGACGAATGCTGGTATTCGCCTGCATCAAATAATGAGAAAAAAACAGCCTGATTTTCAGGCTACGACATAAAATTACCGAGAACCAAAGGGTTCTCGCTTATATATTCTTCACTTTTGCTCGCTTCATACAGCAAGCTGGAGCTTTTTCCAAAAAGGAAGGTGAAGTCATCATAAATACCAGAGACATGGGATGTTCAGGATGTTCTGTAGGAAGTAATGGCCAACCAAAGGGTTGCCGTAGTAATGGCGGTTGTGATTCCGGAGGCTGTAACCGATTAAATACATTTGACTGGTTATCGAGTATGCACATCGAAGATAGTGACCCCTTTGACATTGTTGAAGTGTCATTCAAAAATGGTGCACGAAAGGGGTTTTATCGGAAAAAAGACTATGCACAAGCAGTTACAGGTGACTTAGTCGTAGTGGAAACCGGAAACGGCCACGATATAGGTGAAATCACCCTTTCTGGAGATTTAGTCCGGCTGCAACTAAAAAAGAAAAAAACTAAAGCATCCGATGTACTCCACGAAATTATTCGAAGAGCTAATCAACGCGATGAAGAACGATTAGATGAAGCACGAAGCCTGGAACACCAAACTATGGTCCGGGCAAGGGCCATCGCACGGACCCTTGGCCTGGAAATGAAAGTTGGTGATGTGGAGTATCAAGGCGATAAACGAAAAGCTACGTTCTATTACACAGCTGACGGCAGAGTAGATTTCAGAGAACTTATCCGCCACTATGCAAAGGAATTCCGAATTAAAGTTGAAATGAGGCAAATTGGTGCCCGCCAAGAATCAGCTCGTATTGGTGGTATTGGCTCCTGCGGCCGAGAATTATGCTGCTCAACTTGGTTGACAGACTTTAAATCTGTTTCTACATCCGCTGCCAGGTATCAGAACCTAGCCATCAACCAAGCTAAACTCTCCGGGCAATGTGGCCGACTAAAGTGTTGCCTCAACTACGAACTTGACACCTACATGGAGGCACTTGAGGCATTCCCTGAACAAGCGGATCGTCTCTATACAGAAGCAGGGCAAGCTATTCTTCTCAAAACGGATATTTTCAAAGGTATCATGTATTATGCATACGATCATGAGCGTGGCCGTGGCAAGGTATACCCATTAAGTGTGGAAATCGTCGCCCAAATTAGGGACATGAACAAGAATGGTGAAAAACCATCCGATTTTGCGCAGTTTGGTGCAGCTATTACCTTTGAAGAACCAGAAGAAGAAATACAGTTTGCAGATGTGACAGGTGAGATTGAATTACCCGAAGAAAAGAAAAGGCGTAAGAAGAAGAAAAGAAATAGGGGAAGGAATCGCAACCAAAAAGGTGGCGACCAAAAAAGAAACAATTCATCTAAAACAAAAGAAGTACAGGGAAAACCCCAAAAAGGTAATAACACACCAAATAACGGGCCCAAAAATGCTGGTCAAAAAGGTACTAACAAAAAGCGAAACAACAACCGTTTCAAAAAGCGTGGCTCTCGTAATAATGGACCCAACAATACGAACAGCAATCAAAAAAATAATAATAAAGATAACAAATAACACATCCTCAAATAAAGAGATATGAAATACGATGTAACCGTTATTGGATCAGGTCCTGGTGGCTATGTCGCCGCTATAAGAAGTGCTCAATTGGGCCTCAAAACGGCTATTATTGAAAGATATCCATCCTTAGGAGGAACTTGCCTAAATGTAGGCTGTATCCCTTCCAAAGCACTACTGGATTCTTCGGAACATTATCACAATGCTAGAGAAAAGTTCGAACTGCACGGTATCAAACTCAGTAACCTGAGTGTAGATATGCCGCAGATGATTAATCGAAAGAATCAAGTAGTTAGTGATAATGTTAAAGGTGTCGCCTTCCTGATGAAGAAAAATAAAATTGACGTGTTTCATGGGCACGGATCATTTGTTGATAGCCACACCATTAAAATTACTAAAGACGATAATACAGAAGAGCAAATTACTGCAGATAAGATTATTATCGCTACTGGCTCCAAACCTATTACGCCTCCTGCGTTTAACTACGATAAGGAAAGAGTTATTACATCGACTGAAGCCTTGAATATTGACAAGGTTCCTAAAAGAATGGTGGTTATTGGTGGTGGCGTTATTGGCTTGGAGTTAGGCTCTGTCTATGCACGACTCGGTACCCAAATCGATGTAGTCGAGTTTCAGGATCGGATTATTCCTACCATGGACAAAGATTGTAGTAAGGAACTAATGCGTTCACTCAAAAAGTTGGGCGTAAAATTTCATCTTAAACATAAAGTAAATACAGTCGAAGCTTTAAAAACAAAAGTTAAGGTAGAAGTTCAAAAAAGAGATAGTGATGAAACCTTTAGCCTCGACGCTGACTATTGCCTGATTTCCATTGGTCGGCGCCCTTATACAGATAACCTAGGCCTTGAGAACACTAGGGTTGTGCTCGATGATCGGGGTAGAGTGCAAGTCAACACCCATCTACAAACCGATGAGTCTCATATCTTTGCTATCGGTGATGTCGTTCGGGGTGCTATGCTAGCCCATAAAGCAGAAGAAGAAGGCGTATTGGTTGCCGAAATGATTGCTGGTCAAGCACCACATATCGACTATAATCTGATTCCAAACGTTGTTTACACCTGGCCTGAAGTTGCCAGTGTTGGTCAGACCGAAAGTCAATTAAAAGAAGCAGGTATACCCATTAAGATTGGAAAGTTTCCTTTCAAAGCACTTGGCCGAGCAAGGGCGAGCACGGACACAGAAGGTATGATTAAAGTGATTGCTCATCAGGAAACAGATGAAATACTGGGTATTCATATGGTAGGAGCCCGAACGGCCGACATCATTGCAGAAGCCGTAACACTCATGGAATTTAGAGCATCGGCTGAAGATGCAGCACGTATGAGCCATGCTCACCCTACCTATACTGAAGCATTGAAAGAAGCCGCTCTTGCTGCCACGGACAATCGCCCAATACATATTTAGATATGCCAGAATAAGGCTGCTTATTGGTATGGGATAAAGCAGCCTTATTTTTTATTCTGTATGAATGCTCCGAACTGTTAACTCCGCAATACGTATTGCCCTATACCACATTGTAAACACTTATGCTTCGTACAGTAGCTTTTTTTTAGTTGAATTAACCCCTGCGAGTCCCAACTGTTTTGGGCCTTCCAACCTAAACTCGACCATTTCCGAATAATATTATTATTTTCCGGTTGTACAGATTCCAGAATTGAAATTCCACGCTGCCGTATAATAGGCTTTCCCCTAACCTGACCATAGAACATCAGTATCGGCACCAGTACGTTAATAATAATCTGAGATATCGCTTGTTTCCCCAAACGTTTTTGACTTGGGTTACTGAGGGTATCAAAACGATGATGGTTAGCCCAATATCCAGATACGGTTACATCTAGCATGTGTACCATTTCCTCCATTGTTTCTGCAACTAAAAACTTACTGAACAAATGATCGGAACGATGCAAGAGCATCGCCAGTTGTGCTAACCTCAGGGTCGGAAATGAAGCAGGCCGCATACGTGAAAATTTCCAAGGGAATCCTGGAATGGGTTCAAGTTGATACTTGATCGCTAAAAACCGGTAAGTGTCCGCTAAAGCCGTAGGATAATCATCTTTAAAATCTGAACTGAGCATATTGGCCTGCCCAAACAGTAAAGCCTCCAGCTGAAATAATTGATCCCGGTGCCTCAGCAAAATGCTACGTTTTGTTCTTAACGCTACATCCTCAAAAGCAGCCTGATTAACCCGCAACCCAAAACCACCAGCTAAGAGATGAAAAAATGAAGCCTCCCAGTCCCCTTTATATATCGATAATATAGACTCAACTTTTTGTTGTCGAACAACCATTCGTTCCACAACCACTCGATCTAACCACCATCGTTTTGTCAAATCAGGAACCGTACTAAGTAAACCCTGACAAGGAATTGATAACGGTTTTTGATATAACCTTTTAAATACTTTTATCGTCCGAGGACTGATCCGCTGGGATAATTCAACACAAGGAATCCTTTCACCATTTGTATAATAAACAGGACGATTCTCTTCAAGTACAATATGCAAAATTACATTTTGATAGGCAGCATCATTCTGATGTCCATGCTGATACCACTCTGAAGACTTGTTATGAATCTCCACGTGACCGTACCACTTTGTCTCGTTAATTTGAATAATTGCCTCCACAAAATCAGGACCTCCATCTTCATTGGGTTTCCCTGGCTCAATAATGAGTATTTTTTGCTGCTGTGTCGTGACAAGTTGTGTGATATCATATTGCTGGAACTGCCATACATAGTGCAATAGTTTTTCATTAAGCATCCGTTTTTAAGCAAAAAATGATGCAAAAACGATCGTGGTGCAACGAATATCCCCCCTAACGTCATTCGGCAGCCAATGATAAGTGTAAGGCTTACACTTCACAACCCACTTGCTAATCCTGAATCTTATCAAAGGTTTTGACCACAAAATTATGGTCATTACGTTCATTCTTTTCAAATGACTTCGATGTGGTAAGTTTCCACTCCGACCAGTCCAACTCAGGAAAAAAAACATCCCCATCAGGTTCTGCATCTACCTCAGTATAGTATAATCGATCCCAGAGTTCAGCACTTTGCCGATAAATCTCGCCTCCTCCAATAATAAATGCTTCTCTTTCTCCATTATCATACGCTACACCTAGGGCATTCTCAATAGAATGAGCAACCAGACAACCTGTGGCTGTAAAGTAAGCATCCCTAGTAACAATAACATTGGTTCGCTTAGGAAGGGGCCGACCAATGGATAAGAAGCTCTTTCGCCCCATTATAACATGGTGTCCAGAGGTTGTTTTCTTGAAGAATTTCAAATCATCAGATAGGTACCAAGGAATAGAATTATGATGACCAATCACTCTATTTTTTGCGGCAGCAACAATGGCTGACACCATCATTTCTGTTTGTTGTTTGTCTTCCATATTGGCAAAGATAGAGCTCTCTCGGAACTATTAAAACGATCTAGTGACGCTCGAATTCGCATTGTTACTTCCTGCATACGAGAATAATCAGAATCAGAAAGGGGAATAGGACCTTTTTTACTTGTATAATAACCCACCGGTAAAGCAGCTATTACCTTTTGGCCCGTATTATCTTTACCACGATATCTCCATATCGGTAAATAGTGGTGTTCGCCTAACCGCACTGCCTTAGAAATAGGATCCCGCTCTAATGTTACTTCCAAAAGAAGACCTAAATCGGTATTCTTTCGCACCTGCCCCGAAACAAAATTACCCAAAGAGTACGCCACTAGTCCGCGTCTGGGTTTAGGTCCAGAAAAATCATGTAATAGTTTTACCGGTTGAATTACATGCGGATGTGCTCCTATAATTAGATTCGCACCGCCTAAAAATAACAGTTGAGCAACGTCCTGCTGAAATGGACTTTCATTTAAATGATATTCAAACCCCCAGTGCATAAAGGCAATAATCATATCAGGGTTTAGATTTTTAGCAGCAGCGAGATCCGACTGAATCTGATTGGTATCAATCAGATTCACAATGCAAGGCTCAGGCGTTGAAGGATAATTCGTACCATAAGTATAATTCAAAAGAACCAACCGAAACCCTTTATGCTCAACTAATAAAGGGTACCGATGTAGGCGATCATCCGAATCCGTGAAGGTTCCTGTATGGATTAGTCCACGCTTATCCAAACATTCAATTGTTTTTAAAATTCCACGCTTACCGCTATCGTTGGAATGATTATTCGACGTGACCAGTACATCAAAGCCTACATTCTTAAGTGTACCTGCCAACGTATCAGGGGCTCTGAAATTAGGGTAGCCTGTATATGGAGGTTCACCAGGAAGGGTAAGTTCAAGGTTCCCGATTGCTAAATCTGCCTCTTCCAGTATTGGTTTAACGTACCGAAATACAGGTTCAAAACTAAATGTACCTTCTGTTATTTTAGCAGCATCTATCTGGGATTGATGCATCATAATATCCCCCGCAAAAACAATAGTCAAGTTCTCTTCTTGCGCACATAAAAGACTAGCTTTAGCTAGAGTGCTGATAAACACTACCCCTACAAGAAGGAGACATCTTTTACACCTTCTGAACATATTAAGGTAATTGATCAGGCATTATATTGGCATCCAGAATACGTTTTTCCATCCATTTTCTTCCAGGACTACGAATCTCGCCCTTAAGGTATTTTTCAATCATAAGACTGGCAATTGGAGCTGCATATGTACCACCAAAACCACTATTCTCAACGTAAACAGCCATTGCAATTTTGGGATTCTCTCTGGGTGCAAAACAAAAGAAAATCGAGTGGTCCTCACCAAAAGGATTTTCAGCAGTTCCAGTTTTACCACAAATAGGAATATCAGGAATATAAGCAGAACGTGCCGTCCCATAAGTGACCGCTCCCTCCATTCCATCGATTACCTGTTCGAAGTGAGCTGCATCAATACCCACAGACAATTTCTTCTGGTATTTTTCTTCGATAGAACCCGCATTAAA
>JABSSK010000139.1 GCA_013214265.1 Saprospiraceae bacterium
ATATAATGGACTATCCGACTGGTACACCCCAACGGGTTACAGATCACAACTTTACTGAAGCCATGCCCGTATGGTCTCCCGACGGCACCCAGCTTGCTTTCGTAACCTGGGAAGGCGATGAAGGACACATCTATACAGTTGACATAGCCGGCGGAAACCCACAAAAATTAACGACGCAAGCTGCTACGTATTCCGAATTAGCATGGGACGAAAAATCAGATCGACTCATATTTCTGATGGGGCCAGCCCAAGCCTATCAAAATGCTATTGGCCCTTTCGCTTTTGGTGCTACTGACCAATTAGCTTGGATACCAGCGACGGGTGGCAATATAACCTCCATCAAACCCGCTAACGGAAGGAGTAACCCTCATTTTATTGAAGGAAATGATCGGATATTTTTATTTAAAGAAGGTAAGGGGCTGATATCTATACGCTGGGATGGAACGGACGAAAAAGCACATTTAAAAGTTACAGGAGTAACCACATTTCCCGCTCATATTGGACACAATCATTGCATGATGGTAGAAACAGAGCGTGAACCTCAAAAGCGTCCATCCAATGCTTCCATGATAACCATGGCCCCCAAAGGAGACTACGCATTGGCACAGATCAACAATGAAATTTATGCTATAACTGTACCTATCGTAGGCGGTGAAACCCCTCAGATAAGTGTCGCTAAAGCGGATAAAGCGGCATTCCCTTCTTGGAAACTTACCGAAATGGGGGGCGAATGGCCTCACTGGTCAGCTGATGGTCAGCATGTTAATTGGTCACTTGGTAATGCCTATTTCAGCTTTGATTTAGCAGAAGCTAAACGCATAAAAAATGAAGAAGCCACAAAAAAAGAAGACGTAAAAAACAAGCCTAACAAGAAAAAGGAGAAAAACCCAAAAAAGGAAGAAGAGGGGTACAAAGCAAAAGAAATTCGGGTAATCGTGAAAGTCAACCGCGACATACCAAAAGGCAAGGTGCTATTATCAGGAGCTCGCCTAATAACTATGAGAGGGGATGAAATCATTACAAAAGGGGATATACTAATTGAGCACAATCGCATTAAAGCGATTGGTGCAACAGGAAGTTTGACCGTAGATGATGATACCAAAATACTGGATCTGCAGGGTAAAACTATTGTTCCTGGTTTTGTAGATACACATGCACATATGTGGCCTAACTGGGGGCTACACAAAAATCAGGTATGGATTTACGCTGCAAACCTAGCTTATGGTGTAACCACAACGCGTGACCCTCAAACAGCAACAACGGATGTATTGACTTATGCGGATATGGTTGATGCCGGAACGATTTTAGGTCCTCGCGTTTATTCTACTGGGCCAGGCGTTGGATTTTGGTCTTATCGCATGACCAGTAAAGAGCATGCGAGTAAAGTACTAAAGCAGTATTCAGAGTATTATAATACCAAAACCATAAAAATGTATCTGACGGGTAACCGGCAGCACAGACAGTGGATTATCGAAGCGGCAAAAGAACAAGGTTTAATGCCTACAACAGAAGGAGGTCTGGACTTTAAGCTGAATATGACGCAACTACTAGATGGGTATCCTGGACATGAGCATGCATTCCCTATTTATCCCATTTATGATGATGTGATTAAAGTGGTTGCTGAATCAAAAATGGCCTATACGCCCACCCTTTTGGTAGCCTATGGAGGGCCATGGGCTGAAAACTACTTCTATGCTAAAGAAGATGTACAAGGAGATAAAAAACTCAATTATTTTACACCCAAAGCGGAATTAGACGAAAAATCTCGTCGCCGACCGGGTTGGTTCATGGAAGAAGAACACATTTTCCAACGCCACGCCGAATTTGTTAATGCATTAGTGCAAGCGGGAGGCATTGCCGGTGTAGGTTCACATGGACAACTACAGGGGTTGGGATATCACTGGGAATTATGGTCAATGCAAGCGGGAGGATTATCCGAACATAATGCACTGAAGGTAGCTACCATCTTAGGTGCAACTGCTATCGGATTAGATCAGGACCTTGGGTCCTTAGAGCCCGGAAAAATTGCTGACCTATTAATTCTTGAGGGTAATCCATTGGAAGATATTCGCCATACCAATACCATAACACACGTCATGAAAAATGGGCGTTTGTACAATGGTAACACCTTGGATGAGGAATGGCCACGCACCCAAAAAGCGCCAATCTTTAAATGGCAGGAAGGTGCGCCCTCCAGCAGCCTTCCAGGGATAAAAAAATAACATAAAATCTTATTAATTACATATCGGCTTCTTGATCTAAAGAAGCCGATATTTTCTTGGGGTAGCTTTACTACCCTCTACAAAATCTATTTGGTTATCACTCCACACACGTGGCTTGCCAGTCGGTTTGGATTGTAGAAGATAATGGTATCAGCTCTGTGGCTTTTTTACATAGCTAGTGGTGGTTACACTCTTGTCCAGGACACAACAAAAAATCCAGTCTAACTTTTCAGTTAAAAGTCGTTTTTTCAAGCAACTGCAGGAAAGGGTTGCACCCCGCTACAAATAACCTTACATTTGCAATGATTAGTAAAACAACTAAATGTAATCTAATGGGTGTTTGGAAAAAAAGAACCACTGAGGAGATCAAAAATCGGGTTTTTGATGCCTTACAACACAACGCCAACTTTTATGAAAACAATCTTTTAGGGGTGCCTGCATCTCACCTTGACTCCAAGGTATTCCCAGAAGATTCGCCTTTACTGAAGGATGCGCCTTTTTTAACTACCCTCATTCATAACCCCAACCATATAGGGTGTCATACTTTAGGTGATTCTGAAGCTTTTTTTGCGGGAACGCAAGAACTGGAGCGGGAAGTAATCAGAATTTGTGCTGAGGATATTCTTCATGGTGAACCCGAACAGCACGACGGATATATTGCATCTGGTGGGACAGAAGCCAATATGCAGGCCATGTGGATATACCGCAATCTCTTCATACGCGAATATGAAGCAAAGGCGGAGGAAATTCTAATTATCGGTTCTCAGGATAGCCATTATTCCATAGTTAAGGCTGGCAACGTTCTTCTATTAGATGTCCATCTAGCCACAGTGGATCCCACCCAAAGAACAATTGATCGGGATGCTCTAGAACTGGACATTGCGAACTGGGTTAAGCGAGGAAAAAAATATTTCATAGTGGTTGCTAATATGATGACTACCATGTTGGGTTCGGTTGATGATCCAGATGATTATCTGGCTCCCATAGAGAAGCGGGGTTTATCATATCGACTACATGTGGACGGGGCTTATGGGGGTTTCTTCTATCCTTTCAGTAATCAGCAGGGATCAAAGCTACACTTTGGTAACCCCAAAGTAAGCTCTGTTACTTTGGATGCCCATAAGATGGTACAAGCGCCCTATGGAACGGGAGTATTTTTAGCACGCAAGGGGCTGATCCAATACGTAAATACCGATCAAGCTAGCTACGTCAAGGGGCTTGATGCTACGCTGGTTGGTTCGCGTTCGGGTGCAAATGCTGTGGCCGTCTGGATGATATTAAACACATACGGGCCACACGGGTGGTACGAAAAAGTTCAGGTACTCATGCTTCGAACGGACTGGCTATGTCGCCAGCTTGATGCGTGCGGTGTTCGTTATTACCGTCAGGCATATTCGAATATTGTAACTATTTTAGCCAGCGATATTGAGGCGAATCTGGCGAATCGATTTGGATTGGTTCCTGACAACCATCACGATCCCAATTGGTTTAAAATTGTGGTCATGGACCACGTCACTGTCGATAAATTGGAGCCTTTTATTGCGAAAATTAAGCAAGATGCTAGTACTGAGCTCCTCACTTAAGTGAGGAGCTCAGTACGTAACCCCCCCAAAAAAAATGCCCAAACGAATTCAGAAACAAAAAAACCAGAATGTCCTTCGTACGTTGGCTCTACTCATAGGCATGTTTGCCTTGCTTTTTGCAGTGGGTTATTCTTTGATTGGTACCAGAGGAATGATCTGGATGGGGATCATGGGAAGTATTTTGGCCTTTTTTAGTACCCAAATCCCGACGGAAAATATCATGCGGCTATATCGTGCCCGTTTGCTACAATTCCACCAAGCACCCTATCTGAATCGGATTGTGGAGGAATTAGCCCAAAAAGCGGAGCTTAATATTGTGCCCAAACTTTATTACATCCCATCTAATAGCATAAACGCTTTTGCTACCGGACGCCAAAAAGACCCTGGGATTGCCGTTACATACGGACTACTCCGGCAACTTAGTGCAAAAGAAGTTTCGGGCGTACTCGCACATGAAATGAGTCATATTATCCATCATGACATGCAGCTTAAAGGACTAACCAATGTGTTGGGCAGAATGACACGTACCTTTTCTCTCGTAGGGCAAGTCCTATTATTAGTAAACTTTCCTTTGATATTAATGGGCGAAGAGACCTTTTCGTGGCTTGGCATTTTCCTTATGATTGTTGCGCCTACCCTTTCCACCCTCATGATGTTGGCCATTTCCAGAACGCGGGAATTTGATGCTGATCTAGAAGCAGCAAAACTTACCGGTGACCCTAATAGCCTTGCCGATGCATTGTTAAAACTTGACTACGTAAACCGGGCCTCAGCAATGCGGCCACTTACGCACAAAGTTCCCCGTTGGATGAGTACCCACCCAGAAATGGAGACACGTATCAAACGCCTTCGTGCGCTGGCACCACATTATCAACCCCAGATTAGATGGAAATCTATCGATCGATTTCTTGGGCAATCCCCTTTTTTCCGGCAAACAGGCTTTTGGATATAAAAAATGCCGAGCTTTTCAAAGCTCGGCATTTTCAATATCTGGGTACATCCTATCTGTTGTATAGGCTCTGACCAGCATCAAAATATTTATCGCCCTCAATCCAAGTAGGACGATCCGTATCGTTACCAATCAATTGGGTCAGAAAAATAAATGACTGAACATACTGAAGCATGTAATCGTAATCAATGCTTTCCGGGTTATCCGTCACCTGATGGTAGTATTTATTGATTTCTGCATCAAAAGAAATGAGCCCAGGGCTAAACGTCATAGCGGGTACACCTTTAATGGCAAAAGAAACGTTATCTGAACGATCAAATAAATTCTGTTCTGGCGCCGGATCCGGGAAGACCTTCAGTCCGGCAGCATTGACTGCCTTCGTTACTTGTTCGTCGGTTCCTGTTCGGCCAAATCCAAAAATAGAGACGTATTCCTTACTGTTGTAGCCAGCACCATCCGTGTTCAAATTGAAAATAGTTTTATCTAAAGGAATCAGGGGATTTTCTGCGTAATACTGGCTTCCCAATAGTCCTTTCTCTTCACCGGTAACCCACATCACTACTACTGACCGTTTCAGGGGCGCTTCACTTATTACCCTAGCTGCATTCAAAAGAGCAATAGACCCCATACCATTATCCCGTGCACCATTTTTAATATAATCACCATCAATAGCCTCCTCCATAGGAACAAACCCTACATGATCGTAATGGGCCGTAAGCATCAGGTATTCGTTTTTCAATTCAGGGTCAGTACCTTCAATTACCCCGATAACATTTTGAGAAGGCAGGGGAATTTCAGAAAAACCACTACTACGCAATGAAACGGTTGTTGTCTTGCCTTCCTGCAAATCTTTAATATTGGACACGTCGGTTTTCTCCCGCACCCAACCATATAATAATGCGTTGTCACTCATACCTGCATTACCCGGATCCATCACCAATGACGAGCCCCCAAAATAACGCACAAAGAAGTTCCAGGGAAAAGCTAGACGGTATAACTCAATCAGGGCAACAGCTCCCTGCTCAGAAGCCCACTGGCGTTTTTGAGCCATAGCCTGAAAAACTGCCTGAGGAGAATTATTATCCGGAGGACCAGGAAGAACAAAGACTATTTTACCCTTTACATCTAACCCTTCGTAATCATCCGTACCGGCTTCCGCATCTTTCCAGCCATGACCTGCAAATACAGCATCTATACCTTCGAAAGCATTCGCATCACCTGATAGTAAAAGAAAGTCTTCGCGGTTGAGGTAATCCGTTTTATTGATCGTTAATGAGGCCTCCTCTGGCGGGCTGGTCCGCTTGAAATTTACCGGCTGAAAATAAGAATCTAAGCCAGGTGCATGGGAAAAACCATATCCCCTTAAGTGAGATGCCAAATACTCAGCCGCAATATTTAGCTCGGGTGATCCCGTATCGCGACCTTTCAAAAAGTCTGAAGCAAAAAAATGTAGCTGTCCTTTAAGAGCAGTAGGTGTAATATGGTATTCGGGTAATTCGGGTGCTGGAGCCTGTCCTTCCACGCTATTTACAACCAAAATCAGCATGGTGGCCATTAGGCACATTAATTTCTTGATCATTTGTAGGTTTAATTTATTGGTATTATTCGAAAAGTTTATAACGAGTTTATTGATTCTACTTGCGTAAAGGATGAATTAAGTGGTACCTTTGCCGCTGTTTTAGTAAGCGTTTGGTAATAACGATTAAGAATTACCGATTGATACTTTTTTAAACTCCTAAAATTAGGAAATAAATGATCACTGTTTCTGATCTGGCCCTACAATTCGGCAAAAGAACCTTATTCGAGGATGTAGATATTAAATTCACGCAAGGAAACTGCTATGGTGTTATTGGAGCAAATGGTGCTGGTAAGTCAACTTTCCTAAAAATGCTCTCCGGAGAAATTGACCCCAACCGGGGTGGTATATCCATCGAGCCCGGAAACCGGATGGCCGTTCTCAAACAGAATCACTTTGAGTTCGATGAATGCACCGTGCTCGATACCGTACTAATGGGTCATAAAGAGCTCTATGATATTAATCTGGAGAAAAATGCTATTTATATGAATCCAGATGCTACCGAAGCCGATGGCTTACGTGCAGCAGAACTGGAAAATCAATATGGCGAAATGGGTGGCTGGACAGCAGAAAGCGATGCGGCTGAGTTATTAAGTAATCTTGGCCTCCATGAAAGTAACCACTACCGCCAAATGAAAGAACTGGCCGGACCCGACAAAGTAAAAGTACTGCTCGCCCAATCTTTATTTGGTGACCCCGACATCCTACTGCTTGATGAGCCTACCAACGATCTAGATGCCGAAACCGTCACTTGGCTAGCTGATTTTCTGGCTGGATTTAAAAATACAGTAATTGTTGTTTCTCACGACCGTTACTTCCTGGATATGGTTTGTACACACATAGCTGATATTGATTTTAAAAAAATCAAAATATACTCTGGAAACTATTCTTTCTGGTATGAATCTAGTCAGTTATTATCCAAACAAATGGCTGATCGCAACAAAAAAGTAGAACAAAAGCGTAAGGAAATGATGGAATTCATCCAGCGCTTTAGTGCAAATGCCTCAAAATCAAGACAAGCTACTTCGCGCAAAAAAGCCCTTGATAAGCTACAACTGGAAGACTTAACGCCATCCAGTAGGAAATATCCTTACATTCACTTCAAGCCGGAAAGAGAGCCAGGCGATCAGATTTTGAAAGTGGAAAACCTATCAAAAAAAGATGAAGATGGTAACTGGCTATTCAAAAACATTTCCTTTACAATAAATCGAAATGAAAAGATTGCCCTATTAGCTAGAGACAGTAACGCGATTACCACCTTTTACGAAGTCCTATCTGGTAACCAACAACCCGACGGAGGTATGATCGAATGGGGGCAAACTATAACCAAACAATACCTACCTAATGAAAATGAGGCCTACTTCTCGGCCGACCAGAATACGGATTTGATTAACTGGCTCCGCCAATATTCTAAAGAAAAAGACGAACAGTTCATTCGTGGATTCCTTGGGCGCATGTTGTTTAGCGGAGAAGAAGTAAATAAAATGTCGGGGGTGCTATCCGGTGGGGAAAAAGTACGCTGTATGTTGGCAAAAATGATGCTAGCAGGACCAAACTTTCTCCTGTTAGATGAGCCCACTAACCACCTCGACCTTGAATCTATCACTGCACTTAATAACGGACTCTCGGCATTTAATGGAAACCTTATTATGAGTTCGCATGATCATAAACTGATCCAAACTGTCGCTAACCGAATTATTGAAATCAGCACCAATGGCTTAGTTGATTCTTTACTATCATTCGAAGATTATCTGAGTTCTGACATCATCAAGGAGAAACGGCAGGCTATGTATGGAAAAGTTCTTGCTTAAAATATGCAATGATTATCCGTTAGATTATACATTACAGCATTTTAGACCCTATTTCAGTATCTGATAAAAAGGTACTGAAATAGGGCTTTCGGCAACGAATCAATCTTTGTGCAACCGCCAGACACTGGTCTTTAGTTACCACATCTAATAAAATTAGTTTTTTCAGATTAATTAATTCTTGACTCGATGGGGGTACTTTCTGACGTTCCAAATACCTTAACACACCTTCTAGTACCGGCCATACGCTGATACTGTCATGGTCCCGAATCGGATTAAAGTCACCCTGTAACAGTATTGATTCTGGACCGGGAAAACCAGCCCCTCCTGCACGAACAAAATCCAACAATCCACCTACTGTTTCGGGATCCAAACAAGCTTCCGCCATATGCTGTAACTGTTTACGTCCCCTTTTCCAGTCAGGAATTCCCGCTGCCAACCGATTACACTGTTCTAAAGTTCGCGGGGTTGTACGTTTACCTGTGACCAATTCGGGATATCGCGCTACAAAGGCTATCCCACGATAATCTAACCCTGATGTACCGGCCCAACTCAGCCAAGCTTGAACGTCAAAAGTAAGCGTTATGTGTATCATTCGCGTTAAGATCGCATCATCTAATGGGGTTACAGAATAATCACCTGAATCCGGATTCGCTGTGAGAACAATACGCCATTGGTCAGGTAAAACCCAAGAAACAAGCTGTCCATCCTGTAAGAGTGGCATCAAACCCCTCAAAATACGATCGTCAGCCCGATTAAAGTCATCCAACATCAGTATCCCAGGGCCTTTACTGGAAGGTACCCAGCGAGGAGGCTTAAGCTTCGTATATCCATTTTCAATAGTAGGCATCCCCAGAAAATCACCCATTTCTTCAAACTGAGCCGGCGCAATTTCCTGATACTGCCACTTGTTCTTTTGAGCAAAAGCTCGTACAATCTCCGTTTTACCTATACCATGATTTCCCCAAATACAAACGGGCATCATCCCACCCATTCCATGATTGGGAACCAGTACATCAGTCAGAAAACCCTCTAAATCAGGTGCACTTACGGCAGCACCAAATGTATGATCATCCATAATTACCTCATATTAGCTTCCAAAATCAGTTTTGGCATAACGATTGCCTGCCCAGGTAAGCCCTCTCTATCTTGAGTTAACACCCAAAGTAAAGGTATGGCTTCCTTGTATTCAGGAATAGGGCCCTGTCCATCTGAAAAATATATAATACCATCCGGTTGGATTTCCGTCACCGCATATTGAAGACCTATATCAAAAACCGTACCCCCGCCACCAGTAATCTGGTTGGGAATACCATAGTGGTATTTCCATACCTTACGCACCGTCACATCAATTTCACAGATATATATATCGGCACCATTTTGTTTGATGCGGTGAATTTCTGTAAAAAACCGCCGCCAATCAGCTCTGGAGAGACTTCCCGATGTATCTACCAGAATCGCTAATCGCGGTTTTCTTTTCTTTCTTAATCCGGGGCTTTCACCATATCTTCTTGATATTTTATGGTGGGTATGCCTGAGATAGGTCGTTCCAGTCTGATTCGTAAACAACCGCAAAATCTTTCTCCAAGCCATAGACGGATTATCCTTTAGCTCTTCCAGAAACAGATCAAATGCCAATATACTTGACTTACCAATGCATGCCGCTTCACTCGTCATCTGCTGTTGGATATACTTCTTAAGGTATGCAGCTTCTGCCTGTCCCCTCTGATGATCGGATGTCCGCCAAAATCGATATCTCTTCTTGACCGTTTCAGAAATTGACTTTATGGAACCTGTTGTTTCATTTCTTTTTATTTGCTCGTACCATTGTAAAAGAGACTTGGGTGTACTCTGTTTGTTCATATCCAGCCATTCTTCCCCAGATGCTTGCAATACAGCTATCCAGTACCTATCCATTGGCAACAACAAAATCTTGATCCAATGCCCAAGCGCCAGATGTATAAACTGTTGTTTGATAAGGAGAAATAACGCTTCTGTAGATAATTGCAAAAGATCTGGCCCAATAGCCAACTGAAAACCTTCCAAAGGATGGTATCGCAAAGCAATATCCCCTTCTGGGGATATATTCTTTGAAAGCATCAGCCAGACCTCTCCAAGCAAAGGTTCTTGAACGAGAAGGGTGCGTCCTATTTCGGTAATCTTTTGCTGTATTCTTGCTTCCATGAATAGGTTCTACTTCAATAAGTCTTCTAGTTGGGCTGGCGAGTAGTTCACCGACTTCAATGTTTTATTATCTTCTTCTCTGAATACCAAATAAACATCACCTGATTTTTTAATATATGAATTAAATCCACGCTCTTCCTTATAGTATTTTTGGGTAGCTTCCGCTTCCGCTTTTGTGGCACACGTTTTACTCATATTTGATCGTTGTACCTCATCAAAAAGATCAACAAATTTTTCTCCCATCCCAAACTCCAGGACAGCACCCGACAGTACATACTGTAAATCGCAAAGGGCATCTGCAACTTCAACCAAGTTGTTATCCGAAATAGCCTGCTTAAGCTCTTTGAGTTCTTCCTCAAGCAGAGCTATACGAAGTTGGCACCTTTCTGGAGCAGGAATTATGGGGCTAGATTCTACAGGATGATGGAAGGTTTTATGAAAATATGCCACCTGATTTAAGGCATCTATTTTTTTCATTGCCATAGTTCGTTTTTTGTTGTGTTGTAATAATTGGGGGGTTATCAACTTCTCATTGACTACAAAATACCACAAAAGAAAAAACTCTATTTTATAGCAGAAAAAAATCGCCTAATTTTGCTCTGCTCTACTCTGGTCTCATCATAATTGATAATAAGTCAAAACACATTCCAGAGTATTGGTTTTGTTTCTTGAAAAAAACTTGTCAGCCAGTGACCAATAGGTATTTTGACTTGATCGATCAAACTTTCTATTTCCCGCAGGAAGGCTGCGTTATTGACAATGAGGGCTATCTGATGTTCAATGATGTACCTCTTAAGTATCTAATTGAGAAATACGGGACCCCACTCAAATTAACTCATCTCCCTAAAATAGGACATCAGATCAAAAAAGCCCGGAATCTGTTTACTCGAGCTATGCGGTCCGTGGGGTACAAA
>JABSSK010000014.1:0-3328 GCA_013214265.1 Saprospiraceae bacterium
AATAATATCAATACGCATGACGATTTCTTTTATCAAGATGAAAATGCCCGACAAGGAAACCTTGTCGGACATTTGGTTTTTCTCGCTTTGGAAAATAAAGATACCGCAAACCTGTCAAACAGGTGAAGGGTTACTTGACGCTGATAAGCTCAACCTCAAAAATAAGCGTTGCATAAGGAGGAATAGCCTGACCTGCACCTCTTTCCCCATAAGCAAGATTGTAGGGGATAAATATCTCCCATTTGGAGCCTTCTTTCATCAATTGTAAAGCTTCGGTCCAGCCTGAGATAACCTGTCCAACACCAAAAGTTGTTGGTTCATTGCGCTTGTATGAACTATCGAATTCTGTTCCATCCAGTAATTTCCCACTGTAATGAACTGTAACAGAGGAAGAAGCTGTTGGCTGCGCTCCGGTTCCGGGAGTGATCACACGGTATTGAAGGCCAGAAGCAGTGGTGCTAACTCCTTCTTTTTGCGCATTCGCTGCCAGAAATGCCTCACCTTCTTTTATGATGCCCTCATATTTTTTAGCCTGCTGCGCTTCCGCATACTCCTGAACAATGCGGTTGGCCTCCTTCATTTCTATTTGAAGTGGATTTCCATTAATTTGATCGGCAACCCCACGAGCGAGATCATCCAGATTAACATTATCAAATCCCTGTTGCTTCAGATTTTGGGCTAACAGGATACCCAAACTATAGCTCAATGAATCCATAGAAGGTTCGTTATTTTGCCCTTTGAGGGCGCTGATTGAAATAAATGCCAGACACAGAAAGGAAAAAGCCTTTGCTTTCATACTGGTAATTTTTATATGCGTTAGCAAATGATGTTACTGATTGAAATCCTGTGGCTACGAGACTGATCACCTGAATTTCAAAAACAGCACAAAGAAACATAATTTATACCCAAACAACCCTATTAGGACGACCCGAATCTCAAATCCTTCACTTATCGTTACTTTCGCCCCAACGGTAAGTCTGCAAATCAAAACCCGCCAGATCAAGCAAACGATCTGTAACCGTAGCAGCCACTTCCTCTAAGGAGTCAGGACGAGAATAAAAAGAAGGATTTGCCGGCGCAATTATTCCCCCAGCTTCAGTCACTGTTTTCATGTTATTAATATGGATCAGATGTAAAGGCGTATCCCGTGGCACCAGAATAAGTTTTCTGCGTTCTTTGAGCATCACATCCGCTGCGCGAGTTATCAGATCAGTAGATATGCCTGCTGCTATCCGCCCCAATAGTCCCATGGAACAGGGACACACAAACATAACATTGTATTTGGCTGATCCAGAAGCGAAAGGCGCCATAAAATCGTTCTTACCAAAAAATCGAAACGGGTATTGCTCATAACTTTTATCGCCCAGTTCGTATTCCCAGTTAAACCGGGCATTATCCGACATCACAACCCCCACATCTACCCACTGATCACTCAATTGTACCAGACGGTCCATCAGTACTTTCGCATAGATTGATCCACTTGATCCACCAATAGCCACCACTACTTTATGCTGATTCATTCACACGCTTTTACATGTTAAAAGTATACCCTATTGGCTTTGTAACGCGTTAAATATCTCTTAAACGAAATTTATGTGCATCAATCGGGCTGCTTTCAACGTATATTTAATTAACAAAGTTTATGTCCATCTAAAACAAGGACTATGAAAAAAGTTTTGCCAATTGTAATTCTTATTTTATCCGTTGCTGCTTTTATGGCTTTTCGCTCCTCTGACCAAGGTCAAAGTAAGGAAGCAGAAAAAGTACAATGGTATACTTGGGAAGAAGCAATTGAACTTTCGGATAAAGAACCCAAGAAATTATTTATTGACATGTACACCGATTGGTGTGGATGGTGCAAGCGTATGGACGCGACCACTTTCACCGATCCCAAAGTCGTACAAATGCTCAACAATGACTTTTATGCCGTCAAATTCAATGCCGAGCAAAAAGAACCTGTTGCGTACAAAGGCCACACGTTTACATTTATTGACTCTGGCCGGCGTGGAGTCCATGAGTTGGCATACAGCTTATTAGAAGGACGGCTCGGATATCCATCCTATGTGTACATGGATGAACAACAAAAAAGAATTACCATCTCACCAGGTTACAAACCAGTGGATAAAATGGTAAAAGAATTAGAATTCATCAAAGGAGAACACTACAAGAAAGGATCTTTCCAGGACTATCTGGATGGTGATCAATAAATCTGTTCACATTATAATGGTCAAAGGCCGATTCCGATCGTTTGGAATTGGCCTTTTTTAATCACATACGTTTAATCTTTTCCGTCATTTCTTCGAGTTTTTCCTGCAAACTGGATGCGTTTTCGTAGGTCTTAGTGGTTTGCATCTCCTGAGCTAACTCATCGATAGTGTCCAGATAGGTAGTATCACTGATTAAGTTATACCGTAATTCTTCCAATTCAGCTAATTCTTCGTAGTGATCTTCTTGCAGTTCCTGCAGCTTTTCTCTTTTTTCCTGCAAAGCACTTTGTAAGCGGTGGTTTGCCAATAGGCTTTCCAGCTTTTCTTCTGCATTTTTAAAAAATGCTTGTTTGGTATTCCTTAGTTTAAGCTCTTGCTGAAAACCGGCTAACAACTTATTCGACTCCGACCGATTCGCCTCGCTAAGTAGTTTTGTTGCTTGTTGTCCTATAATGAGATCATCAATCGACTTACGAATGTCTTTGAGTTCCTCCTCATTCCCGGCCCGCATGGTGCGACATTCCTCCAACTGTTTTTGAATACGGCCCGCCACACTATCCTTGAACAGTGACGACTCTTTCTGGCTTTGCCAACGCACATAAAAATAATAAGCCAAGAATCCTATTGCTGCCGCCAGCAGAATAAAAAGGAACACAAGCCTAAAAACAAAAATAAATCTCGATGCTAACAATAATATCGAGAATATGAATAGGATATAAACCCAAAGAGGTTGTCGTTTCATAAGCAACTGGTGCTTTATTTTATAAGTAGAATCTGCTTGAAATTACTACTCTATTGTACTGCAATTAATATGGTATTCCTAACGGATTATTAAAGTCAAGACGCAAGAAGTAAGTTAGTTACTCCATATTTCAAATTAAGAATCCACTAAACCTTTTCACTTACTATCTCTTGTAGATGATATGCCGATAAATTTCAATGTACTCAGAAAAAAGGTATAAAAACAATTTGATTGTTAATAATAGTGAACACTTTTTGGGTTTCTATGTTGTCTTATCGTTTTCAATCGCTAATGTTTTTTGTTTGTTTATAGTTTATGTAGGTACTCCATGCGGGGTACCTTTTTTTTGTTGCTACAAACAAAGCCCGTTAAACATCGG
>JABSSK010000014.1:3338-29944 GCA_013214265.1 Saprospiraceae bacterium
CAAGATTGCCGTAGGTTAAACAAGATGGTCTTTTTATTTTTACCCTAAATAAAAAAATTCCTATGCGTCGCCTCTGGGTTCTCATTTTTTGTTTGATCGGCAGCTTATCAAAAGCGCAGCTTCCCGATGACTTTTATGATCAGGTATTCATTTCTGGCCTTGACTTCGCTACAGGTTTTACTCATGACGAGAACGGGAACATGTACGTATGGGAAAAGAAAGGAACGGTTTACCGGTTTGACAGCAATGGCCAACGCACAACAGAACCATTTCTCGATATTTCCGAAGAAGTAAGTAATTGGAAAGATCACGGGCTGATGGGATTTGCCTTAGATCCCAATTTTTCGCAAAACGGCTATTGCTATGTGTTATATTCACTTGACCTACACTACCTGAACTACTTTGGCACCAACGATTATCATCCGGACAGTACGGTTACCTTTGCTCCGACAATTGGGCGTGTAACACGTTTCCAAACTAACCCCCAAGGGACTTTTGAGAAAATCAATCCGGAGAGTAGAAAGGTGCTGCTCGGAGAATCGATTGGTACAGGTATTCCCTTACTATATGAATTCCATGGACTAGGCACCTTGATTGCCGCCGAAGACGGAACGCTACTCATCTCTACCGGTGATGCGACTGGAACCCTTATTGACGATACCGGGGGAGACCCTAGCAATGTATTTGTTCAGCAAGCTATACAGCAAGGTATCATTACCCCTGACCAAGATTTGGGCTCTTACCGAGCACAATATCTGGGTAGCATGAATGGAAAAATCTTACGGATTTCTTCAGAGACGGGTGACGGGCTACCTTCCAACCCATTTTTCGATCCGGATAGCCCACGTTCGCCCCAGTCTCGCGTGTGGGCTCGTGGCTTTAGAACCCCTTACCGCATGATACTAAAACCCGAGAGTGGTAGTCATTATGCTAATGATGGTGACCCGGGCGAAATCATTATCGGAGATGTCGGTAACGGTGCATGGGAAGAACTAAACATTGCTGATCGACCAGGCATGAACTTTGGCTGGCCCCTAATCGAAGGATATCTTCTGATGTGGGCCTTTTGGAGTCAGGATGTTCCTCCTAATCCCAGAGCCAAAAATCCGCTCTTCGGTGCTGGATGTGATACGGAGTATTTGACCTTTAAAATGCTATTCTCTCGTGAATCAAAGCGTGGTTCTTCCAAGCCAACTAACACTTGTAACCCCAGTCAATTAATTACGGACGAATTATTCCCCTCCCAAGAAACCACTCCGGTTATGATTTGGAGTAATGCGCGATGGAACACCCCTACCCGAGCTATGGTTCTTGACTTTCAAGAAGATGAATCCCCAACAGGAATGGAAATCACAGATTCCCGCTCTACAGTTGAAGGAGAAAATTTTGATGGATTTTCCAGTATGGCAGGAGTTTGGTATACAGGTGAGTCATTCCCGGAAGAATACCACGACACCTACTTTGGGATGGATTTCAGCGGATGGATAAAGGTTTTTTTATTTGATGAACAGGGTGCGATCACGGAAGTACGTCCTTTCCATGATGATGCTACCAATATTATCCATATGGGCATGCATCCTAATTCTGGTGATGTATTCTATCTCAATCTGGAAGGAGAAATTCATAGGATTACTTATGGTGGTAACCCACCACCCAAAGCGATCCTTGAGGCAAATACCTTCTACGGACCTAGCCCACTGACTGTGCAGTTTGATGGTAGTTCTTCGTTTGACGAACAACAGCCCATAATAGCTTACGAATGGGATTTTGGAAATGGTCAGACAAGTTCGGCCATCACGCCAACGATTACTTTCGAAACCGAAAGTAAGGATCCGGAATCCTTTCAGGTTACCCTCACCGTCACCGATAGCCTCGGCGCCTCTTCCACGGTTTCAAAAATAGTAAGCCTAAATAATACCCCGCCACAAGTACGTATAACTAGCTTTGCCGACAGCGCCCTCTACCCAATTGATCGTACCACGCTACTTTCCTTGGAAGCTGATGTGCAGGATGCCGAACATCCCGATGATCAGTTGTTATATGCGTGGAAAACCTACCTACACCACAATGACCATTTTCATCCTGAGCCAACTGATTATGAACACCTCAGCTTCACCTTAATCAGTCCGCTCGGTTGTACCAATGAATTATACTGGTACCGCATTGAACTTACCGTGACGGATCCGGCAGGATTATCTACTATGGATTCCAGAACCATCCACCCTTACTGCGGAGAAGATTTCGTACGATGGATTCGCTTAGAGGGCGAAGCACAAAATAAAAGCATTGCCATCAACTGGGAGAGTAACCTTGAAAAAGATGTTGCTAGTTATATCGTCCAGCGATCATCTGATTTTTATTTATTTGAATCACTTGGTACCGTTGCTGCCAGTAGTGAAAACCTGAATTACAGTTTTGTGGACCCATCTCCTCGACTCGGTGATAATATTTATAGGATAAAAGCCGTACGAAAAAATGGCGCGTACAATTTCTCTGAGTTCGTATCCATTTCGTACCCACGCCCGGTACCCGTAAGACTTACGCCAAACCCAGCAGATGATATCATGGAACTATTTGTCAAACAGGCCCAATCTGATCGAATCTTATTCGAACTATTTTCACCTGCGGTGGTGCGCATACAACAAATTGACTGGCCGGCTCAAATTGGTGAAGCCACTACAAAAACATTAGCCCTTTCACAAATACCCTCGGGTGCTTATTTTTACAGAGTAAAAAATGGACAAGAAACCAAAGTGGGTAAACTTATTATCAGCCATTAAATACTGTATTTGGCCCCTCAGTTACTTCCCAATATATTACTCAAAATTATAACTACAGCAGTATGCTGACACTTAATGCAACAGAAATTATCCATAGTTATTCCTGCTTATAACGAAGAAAAAACCATCACATTAATCCTGGATAAAATCAGAGCGGTAAAACTTATCCAAGGGATAGAAAAAGAAGTAATTATCGTAAATGATGCTTCCCTGGATCATACGGAAAAAGCCATTAATGAGTACCAGCAGGCGTACCCTGCACTTCGTATAGCTTACTTCAAACACGAATCGAACCAAGGTAAAGGCGCCGCATTACATACCGGCATTAAACAAGCTTCAGGTGATTTTCTTATTATCCAAGATGCAGACCTTGAATACGATCCTGATGAATATAATATTCTCTTAAAACCTGTAGTTTCTGGAAGAGCTGATGTGGTATACGGGTCAAGGTTTATGGGTGGAAAACCTCACCGAATTCTTTTCTTCTGGCATTCCATCGGCAATAAGTTTTTAACCCTACTTTCTAACGCTTTGACTAATCTTAATTTGACGGATATGGAGACTTGCTACAAGCTCTTCAAAAGAGAACACATTCAGTCTTTAAACCTCAGGGAAAAAAGATTCGGTTTCGAACCTGAAGTTACTGCTAAAATCGCTCGAATACCTAACATTCGCATTTATGAGGTTGGCATCTCATACTACGGAAGAACCTATCAGGAAGGCAAAAAAATCACATGGAAGGATGGTTTTCGAGCGATCTATTGTATTCTGAAATACAATACGTTTGCACGTTAATAGCATCTCTGGAACGTTCTTCCATCCCTGACACCTGTAATCGGTTATATCACTTCTGCTACTACAAAAATACTTCCTCCCACGAAAATAAGATCAGCCTGCCCTGCCTGCTCTTTAGCTGCTTGTAGTGCATCAGATATGGTGGGCCAGGTTTCTCCCCGTCGATTATTCGCTCGACCAGCGGTAGCTAATGCGGATGCTGGCAGTCCTCTAGGCACATTCGGACAGGAATAGTAATAAAAAGCGTCTTCAGGAAGATGCTGAAAGAGCATACTCAAATCCTTATCATTCACTACCCCTAACACCATATGCAATTTTTGGTGCGGAATCTCTTCTAGTTGGTGGACAATTGATTGTATACCTGCTTCATTGTGGCCACTATCACATAGAATTAATGGATCATGATCAATGACCTGCCAGCGCCCGATAAAATTTGTTTGCTTCCGAATATGAGCAAGTCCATTCCGAATGTGCTCCATAGTGATCTGCCAGTGCTCTGCTAGCTGATCCGTCACGCAAAGTGCAGTTTGCACATTGTACTTCTGATAGTTCCCATATACATCGACTGGTATATGTTCAAAAAGTCGAATACCGTCTTTTAGAATAGTATACAAAGAGACTTTAAAATCAGCTCTTTCAAGCTGAGCATCATAAATTTGATCAGCAAAAAAGATATCGGCCTTTTCGTCGTCGGCTTTTCGTCGGAAAACGGATTGCGTTTTGGGATGTGTTTCACCAATAACCACCGGAACACCAGATTTGATAATTCCAGCCTTTTCCCTTGCGATAGCTTCCAGAGAATCACCCAAGAACTGCATATGATCAAAACTAATATTGGTGATCACGCTTAATTCAGGCGTAATAATATTGGTGGAGTCTAGACGACCTCCCAGTCCAACCTCAATAATGGCGATATCAACCTTTTGCTCCTCAAAATACTGAAAGGCCATAGCGACTGTAATTTCGAAAAAAGAGGGTTGAATTTGGCTCCAGTCCTGATGGTATTTACGGACGAAATTAACGACCCACTCCTCGGAAACTAATGTCTGATTAATCTTTATTCGTTCTCGAAAGTCACGGTAATGAGGTGATGTATATACTCCAACTTTATATCCTGCTGCCTGAAAAATAGCACTTAAAATGTGGGTCGTACTCCCCTTTCCATTTGTACCTCCTACATGGATACAACGCAATTTTTCCTGCGGATTATCCAAAGTATCCATCAATCGGATAATATTGATTAGATCTTTTTTAAAGGCTCCTTTACCTACCTTTTGGTACATAGGCAACTGAGCGAACAGAAAGGAAATGGTTTGTTGGTAGGTTTCAAACATATTCACGTCATAATAAGACCACCAGAAAGATAAAAAGAAAGCACCTGCCGGAATAATCCGACAGGTGCTACAGCTAACTGAGGTAATTGTTTATTTTACACGGAAATTATAGGTGATGGTCCCGCATTGCTTGTCAATACTACCATCAGAGAATTTCCATTTTTTGGCATTCGCTACGGCTAATTGTTTGAGTCGTGCACTGGAAGCTGTGGTGCCTCGTTGGGTGAACTCAGCAGAGGTAACATTACCGTTGCGATCCACGCAAACACGAACCACTACAATCCCTTGATCTTGGGATCGATCTGTAATACGAGGGGAAGCAGTTACGCCTCTTCCACCCAAGCCGCCACCAACGGTACCTGATCCCGTACTTACCCCCTCGAGTTTTGATGCATCAGGATCACCTTCGGGGTCACCTTGATTTCCTTCCTTTCCTGTATTACCTTTACCTTTACCACTACCAAACAACCCTCCTAATTTATCTTTTAACTCATCCGCCTCTGCTTTTTTTGCAGCTTCTGCTTCTGCTTTTTTTCTGGCTTCTTCTGCCTGGCGTTGTTTTTCCAGTTCCGCCTGCCTTTTGCGTTCAGCTTCAGCTTCCTGTTTTCTTTTCAAGGCAACCGCTTCGGGGTCTTCGGTAGTGATTACTTCCTTTTCTACTGGCTCCGTATTTGGTACGGACTCTTCTGGCACGTCAGGGGCCTGTGGTTCCTCCACTTCTTCTGGCTCGGGTTCGGGTTGTTCCCGTTCTACTGGCTCCGTTACAGCAGGAACCGATGGTCCAGCATTATCCGTACCTTGCCCTAAATCGGGCAAACCCAGATTCACTAAAATACCTTCCTGACCAGGCGGCGGTGTTGGGTATTTTAGCAAAGGAAGCAGCAGCAGAATCAGAACCATGATACTGGCGATGAGACTGGCACGCCTGCCGTTCCGTTTATCTTTCTGTTCGTTATGATCAATAATAGCTTCCATAATCGATCGGTTTTATGCTCATCTATCCCAACGAAAGAGGTGTTGAAATGATTCAGTCCTATTAAATAATTAGGATCAATTTAACGCTTTTCAGCAGCTAGAATGCCATCTGCGCCAATGCGTAAAGCAATATCCATAACAGCAACGACATATTCTGTTGGCGTACCTTGTGCAAAAGCAATTGTAAACTTGTATTTCCCTGAAGCACCTCTGGATTGCTGGGACAATTCACTTTCTAGTATACCCACAGATACCCGCCGGCCATTCAGATAGTAATTCCCATTACGGGAAATACGAACCTGGTCCAAACTACTACTTGTTCGTACTTGAGTGTTGCTACTGCCCGGCAGTTTAAGGTTCAACGAATTGGGTGCAACCAAACTGGAAGTCAGCATAAAAAATATTAACAGCAAAAAGATAATATCCGTCAATGATGACATATTAAACTCTGCACTGACTTTACTTCTTTTCTTTAATCCCATCAGATCATGGTTTTGAGCATTAGCTTTCCCGTGGCTGTGTTGCTAAAATGGCTTTAACCCCCAAACGGGCTGACACTTCCATCACATTCACTACGTAATCAAAAGGCGTACCTACCTCCGCAACGATAGTAACCGTATAATCCTGAGCCATAGGATCAGAAACCTGAGTGATTTCGTACCGCAGGGCCCGTTCCAGCGCACGACTCGCTATCTCCTTGTCCCCTATACGGTGGGTTCCATTTTTTTCAATACTTACCACCACTGAGGTTGGTGCGACCGTCTTGGCGTCCGATTCCGGCAATTCAAAAGGCTGAATTTTCACCAATGTTGAGGTAAGCATAAAGAAAATGAGCAACAGAAAAATAATATCTGTCAGGGATGACATACTAAATTCTGCACTGACCTTATTTCTGCGTTTTAAGCCCATATGATCAATTCGAAGGTTCTTGTAACAAGTCCATAAATTCTGTAGTAGATCGTTCCATCTTGAAAACGACCTTTTCTACATTAGCTACCAAAATATTATAACCTACAAAGGCTAAAATACCAATAGCCAAACCCATAGCAGTTGTTATCAGGGCAGTATAAATACCTCCCGCCAAAACGGATGGTGTAACATTTTGCTGCGTAGACATATTGTAAAAAGCAGCAATCATACCCGTTACGGTACCGAAAAACCCAATCATAGGTGCTGCTCCTGCAATTGAAGCCAAAGTGGAGAGTGACTTTTCCAGCTTAAAGATTTCTAGGTTGCCCACATTCTCGATAGCCGCATCAATATCACGTAAAGGCTTACCTATTCGCTGCAGACCTTTTTCAACCATCCGTGCAACCGGAGAATCAGTTGTTTGACATAAAGCTTTAGCACCTTGAATATTTCCTGACTGTACATTTGCCCGAATGTTGTTCATGAAATTATTATCAACTTTCCCGGCACGCTTTATGGCTCCATATCGTTCAAAAAAGATGTAAACAGAGATCACAAACAGGACGAACATGATGATGTAAATGATGATCCCCAGGATTCCAGAATCAACCAAAATATTAAATAGGCTTTGTGATTCTTCTTGGCGCTCCAACCCTTCGGCGGTTTGAAACAGTAAGAGCATTTGATTCAGCATGAATTCTTTTTTTAAAAAGGAATAATGGTTAAAAATGTATTGAGGCTTTTCCCCACATGATCAAACCCACAAAAGGGTAACGAAGAAGAGGATTTTTAAAGTATATAAATCCAACAGTTGCATGTATCAACTGCAGGCTCAATTTAACAAATCACTACAACTTTATATAAGAATAAACAGAATAAGCCTTGGCTAATAAGCATCTTTGATCCATATACGGTGATAAGGAGCATCTGATAAGCGTGCAAAATAAACCGGTCGCTCCTCATATAAAAACCGCTTCGGGCGCATATGCATCCCTAAAAAATACCCCGATTCGGTAACGACATACTCAAGCGGCTGCCCATACTCCTCAAAATAAACCGTTTTGGGTACCTCCGGATTCCCCCAAGTTGACATCATTAGCGTTTCCATGCCAATCGCCCACGGGTACCACAACCGTTTCCAATCCCAAGCATCCATATGCGCTAATAATTTAGTATGCTCCGAGTCACTATGCGCATCCATAATACCAGTAAGAATAGCTTCACGCTTAGCAAAAAAAGTATGTACACTACTAATTCGATGCAAACTAAACCCGACCAAAACAACCAATAGTAAAAATGAGTACCGCTTTACATTCTGCCCAAAAGCAAGTACAAAAACCATACCCATGGGTACCCCCAAATGCCCAAGATATCCATCGAACATCAAATAAATAGGTGCGTCCAAATAAGCATGCGTTAACATAGCCAAAAGCGCAATTAGGGCAAAACCAATCAGTCCCATGATAACTAGGGACGCTCTTCTTTGCCTGAGCAAGAGGAACAATACGATACCGTAAATAGCTATCGTCAATGGATAATGAGCTTTTAAAAACCAAATAAATCGATTCCAGATATATAGTTCTGGTAATCGCTCCATTTGCTGGATATACACCCATAAGGTTTGCAGTCGGTCCGATTCATAATCACTAAATCCTCTGGTATAAAGGAACCAAAACAAAAGGCCAACCCCAAACAAGGCTAAGGGAAGTAAAATATATACCTTATCCTTTCCAGCAGATGTCCCAAACCACCAGATACCATAAGCTACGCCCAAACTAAGTAGGGCAAAAGGATGGGTAATAACAAGTGGAGCCGAAAGGAGAAAAAATATACACACATTCCCAATCGCTCCCATTGGCCAACGATTAGCAGGACGAAGTAGCCACCCCATAGCCAATCCTATAAAAGCAAGGGACTGCATCAACTCGGATACTGGTGCGTAGTACTTATAACGTATGGTTAAAATGAACATCAACAACAGTAAAATACCTCCACGTGTCGATTTAAAAACATGAGTAACTACCACAAAAACAGCATAACCACCTATCGCTAACCATAAGGAATACAATCGTGCTACCTGCTCCAAGGACCAGCCAGCCTGAATAGCCTGAAGGACTGGCCATTGCGTCAGTATGTTAATTAATCGGTTATGTTCAATGTAAAACGAACCCGACCAGATCAGGTTAAAAAGGTAATTAACCGAATCAAAATGAAGCATCCGTTCTCGTACATATACCTGACTACCTATCAATAAACAGAAGAACCCCAAGTGCCCTAATCCAATTAACCAATAGTCCGAAACGGATTTTTGAATCCAGCTTCCAGCAATTTCCCAAAATGGCCTGATCTGTTTTGTTTTTTTGTCCCTCATGCAAGCACAATATCGGTATTATCAAATACAGATTCTGACCTATACTTTTTATTTCATACCAAATCGTATTCCATTGGACCTTTTATTTTCCACGAATTCTATTATTTTTGTTTAGCGAAAATTCGCTGAAGAAAAACTAACACATAACAACAACCATATGAGCAAAAGAATTAAAAGTGTAGCCGTTCTCGGATCCGGTGTTATGGGATCGGGTATTGCCTGCCATTTCGCCAATATTGGCTTGGATGTTTTGATGCTGGACATTGTTCCTAGGGATTTACCCGAAGAGCAAAAAAACCATCCTGCCGCTCGCAATGCGATTGCGGACAAATCACTCAAAACGGCGCTGAAAGCCAAGCCCGCGCCACTTTACAACAACGCTTTTGCCTCGAGAATAACCACAGGTAATTTCGAAGATGACTTTGAAAAAATAAAGGATAGCGACTGGATTATAGAGGTCGTCGTGGAGCGGTTGGACATTAAGAAGAAGGTGTTTGATCAGGTAGAAAAATACCGTAAGCCAGGTTCTTTGGTAACCTCAAACACCTCAGGGATACCTATTCATTTAATGACCGAAGGCCGCAGTGCGGATTTCAAAGAAAACTTTTGTGGGACCCATTTCTTCAATCCGCCTCGTTACCTGCGTTTATTCGAAGTGATACCAACAGCCGACACCAGTCAGGAAGTAGTTGATTTCTTTATGCGTTATGGTGATTTGTATCTAGGTAAACAAACGGTACTATGTAAGGATACACCTGGATTCATCGGTAACCGGGTAGGTATTTATACGATGGCAAAAATTTTCCAATTGACGGATGAGTTAAACCTCAGAATTGAAGAGGTTGATAAATTAACTGGTCCGCTCATTGGTCGACCCAAGACAGGGTCATTCCGTTTGGGTGATTTGGTGGGGCACGATACCTCTGTCAATGTTATACAAGGCTTACGCCAAAATTGTCCTGACGATGAGCAGGTACAAATTTTCCAAATCCCAAAATACCTGCAGTTCCTCATTGATAATAACTTTTTAGGCAATAAGTCAGGGCAAGGGTTTTACAAAAAAACCAAAGGGGCAGACGGTAAAAAGCAAATACAGGCCCTTAATCTGGAAACTTTAGCGTACGAGCCTTCTCAAAAACCTGATATCCCTAGCCTAAAGGGCAGCAAACAAATTGACGATTTGGGTAAGCGTATCCGCTATATGTTTGACGCGGATGATAAAGGAGGTGCACTGGTTCGCAAATCTCTACTAGGACTATTTGCTTATGTATCTAATCGAATTCCAGAAATATCCGACACCCTGTTCAGCATCGACGATGCACTTAAAGCAGGCTATGCGTGGGAAGTTGGACCATTCGAGTACTGGGATATTATTGGGGTACAAAAAGGTGTAGAACAAGCAAAAGCACAAGGAGAAAGCGTTGCGGATTGGGTACAAGATATGTTAGATAGTGGCATTGATACCTTTTATAAAAGAGAGGATGGTGTTCGTAAATATTACGACTGGCGCACCAAATCATTTCAGGTAATCCCTGGAGCGGAAGAATTTGTTATTCTGGACAACTACCGAGATCGTGAACCCGTACATAAAACCAGCGAAACAATCCTTCATGATATTGGTGAAGGCGTTTTATGCCTCGAATTCACTAGCCCCCATAATAGTATTGGCGAAGGGGTACTGAGAGGAATCAATGAATCCATCGAGTTAGCGGAGTCCGGAGACTGGCAAGGTCTTGTGATTGGTAATAATGCCACTAACTTCTCAGTCGGAGCTAACTTGATGATGATTGCAATGATGGCTTATCAGCAAGAGTTTGATGAGTTGAATATGGCTGTCAATATGTTCCAACAAACAACGATGCGATGCCGTTACTCTTCCATTCCGGTCGTTGCTGCTACCCAAGGATATGTATTTGGCGGTGGATGTGAAACTATAATGCACTGCGATGCCGCCATGACTTCGGCTGAATCGTATATCGGTTTAGTAGAAGTAGGTGTAGGTCTGATTCCTGGTGGAGGTGGAACAAAAGAGTTTGCGGTGCGTGCTTCAGATGCTTTCCATAAGGATGAAGTAAAAATTCCTATCCTGATTGATAAATTCCGCAATATTGCTTTAGCCAATGTAGCAACATCAGCTCATCAAGCCTTCCAGTTCGGATACTTAAACAGCAAGGATGAGGTTGTACTTAACCGCGACAGAGCCATTGCACAGGCGAAACACAAAGTGCTTGACCTAGCTTCTGGGTATACCCAGCCTATCCAACGCACAGATGTTACGGTACTTGGACGAACAGGATTAGCGGCACTTTACGTTGCTGCTAATGAGCTAAAACTCGGTCATTATGCTAGTGAGCATGATATCAAGATTGCTAAAAAGGTAGCTTACGTACTATGCGGTGGTGACCTTACTGGTGAACAAAAAGTATCAGAACAATACCTTTTGGATATTGAGCGGGAAGCTTTCTTAAGCCTTTGCGGTGAGCAAAAAACGCTGGAGCGTATTCAGCACATGTTGCAAACGAATAAGCCCCTCAGAAATTAATTTTTCTGACAAAACCTAGCGGGTATGGCGAAGAAGGGTCATGGGAAGGATTCATCTTTCTGTACACCATACGCGTTTACATGATCGTACGGTAAGCATAAATCCTAGCCCTCGTTATTTAAAGCGATGTTCCAACGAACGTAGCTAGCACCTACACACCCTAAAATGGGTTGCCCTACCGTACCGTTTAAAGAATGAACTGATGTAATCCAGGTTGTCGGGCCTTATACCGAAAAGCGGGAATGGTTCGAAAATGTAATTTTAGTTCTCTAGACAATTGACGAAGCCACAGGATAAAGAAAAGTAATTTGATCATTTATTAATCTTTATGAGCCTGCTTGGACAGATACAAGAGACATTATAATTACGGTTACCAGAGAATACGATCAATACTGTGCTTTCAGGTATACATTGAAACAATTGACCACACTAAGCGGATGGCACACGTGCTGAAGTCAATAGACGTAAATATTCACTTTTTCCATCCGCTACTTATTATTCAAAATCTGATAACATGAATGCATATATAGTTAAAGGTTTTCGCTCTGCCGTTGGTAAAGCCAAAAAAGGCGGATTTCGCAACTACCGGTCTGATGACTTAGCGGTTGATGTAGTAAAACATATGATGACACAAATCCCAGAGGTGGATCCTACATTGATTGACGATGTAATTGTGGGATGCGCTAATCCGGAGGGAGAACAAGGCTTCCAGATAGGACGTCAGATTTCGTTACGGGCACTTGGAAAAGAAGTTCCAGGGATGACCGTAAACAGATATTGTGCATCCGGACTGGAAACGATCAGTATTGCGGCAGCCAAAATTGCGGCAGGAATGGGCCATATGTATATCGCTGGTGGAACCGAAAACATGAGTATGATCCCCATGACGGGTTACAAACTAGCCCCTGCTTATGCCGTAGCTAGTAGTACCCCTAATTATCTCGCCAGTATGGGCCTTACTGCTGAGGCTGTAGCTAGCAAATATGGAATCAGTCGGGACGAAGCAGATGCTTTCGCTTTTCGTTCTCATACGTTAGCAGCCGCTGCTATTGATGCTGGAAAATTCAATGACGAGATTGTACCTGTAGAGGTCACTGAAGTGTTTGTAAAAGACAATAAGCGGCAGGAAAAGTCACATACTGTTGCTATGGACGAAGGTGTACGTCGTTCTACTACCATAGAAGCCTTAGGTAAATTGCGCCCTGTTTTTCAGAAAGGAGGAGTAGTAACCGCCGGTAATTCTTCCCAAACATCGGACGGAGCTGCTTTCACGTTGATTGTCAGTGAAGAGATGGTTAAGAAGTTGAACCTGGAACCTATTGCACGTTTGGTAGCTTGTTCTGTTGCGGGTGTTGAACCGTTATATATGGGTATTGGCCCTTGTGCTGCCATCCCTAAAGCATTAAAGCAAGCTAATCTGAATATACAGGACATCGACTTAGTTGAACTCAACGAAGCCTTCGCCACACAATCCTTGGCAGTCATTAAAGAGGCAGGACTTGATCCAGAGAAGGTAAATGTCAACGGAGGCGCCATAGCTCTGGGGCATCCCCTAGGATGTACAGGTGCAAAGCTATCCATTCAACTTTTTAATGAGATGAGACGCCAAGGCCATAAATATGGAATGGTCACCGCCTGTGTTGGTGGGGGTCAGGGTATCGCTGGCATCTATGAATTCTTGAATTAAACCTGTGCTCACGTAAAACCGTAATGCACTGCATCTTCATTCAGTACAAGTAAAAGAAAAGTCCCGACCTTTTGCAGGCTCGGGACTTTTCTTTTGGGCTGACGATTGTTAGGTTCATCACCTAACAATCGTAACATCCCCTCTCAGGATTTGCCCTTCGTTGATATTTAATCTAAGAATATAATAGTACGTTCCTGCGGGAAGTTCTAAACCGCCACTATTCTGTCCTTGCCACTCGTTATTGTATGGCGCTGCTTGATACACAATATCTCCCCAACGGTTAAATATAACAATCTCATTATCTTCAAACTGTTCGGGGGTATTGTCCAAAATATCAAACACAAGCCGATCATTTAACCCATCGCCATTAGGCGTAATCCCATCCGGCGCTTCAATTTCAACACTTGCATCAAACGGAACCGTTATTCTAACGATTGCACTATCGCACAGTTCAATACACTGTGTGATACAGACTTCATATATGAACTCATCATCACCAGATAAACCTGGTGTCGATGTATATGGAACCTGGTTATTTGAAATGGTACCTATGGATCCAAGTGCAGGATTATTGATAATGGTTATCGTCAGGTCAGCTCCAGCGCGGAATTGATCGTTTGCCAGCACATTAATAACTCGGTTGACTTCTCCAACATTAAGGGTGATCTGATCATTACCAGCAATAGGCGCCACTTCGCGTGTTACTGAAACTGTGTCCGCATCATAATCAGGACAATTATCGAGTGATACTGT
Source organism: Saprospiraceae bacterium (assembly GCA_013214265.1). Lineage (GTDB taxonomy): Bacteria > Bacteroidota > Bacteroidia > Chitinophagales > Saprospiraceae > DT-110. Next base: position 17,485 of record JABSSK010000014.1, read on the forward strand.
CCAGACGAACTGGTTGGGGCCATTCTCTAAATCACCAATACCCGAATTCGCATCACTCGGTAAGTCAATAACATCATTATCCAGGCTAGTCCAGCGACCAGTCGCTGCACCTACATTAGAAGCGAATAACATACCATCAGCCGAACAAGTCGTTTGATCTTCACCAGCATCAGCATCTACTAGTTGTGGATCCCTTTGTACGGCGACTATTCCAGTTGCACTACATCCTGTATTGGTATTCACCACTTCCAGTTGATATTCACCAACTGCATCCACAGATGGGTTTAAGGTTCCCGCACTGGTAATTGTACCAGAACCACTCAGTGTCGTCCATGAATAGGTATAAATGGTGCCTATACTAGATGCAGAACCATCCAGTGTTACTAGAGTACCTGGGCATTCCAATAATTGAGTGGGACCCGGGTCCGCTGTTGGCGAAACCCGATCCTCAAGGACACTAATGATCAGCGAATTCGAACATCCTGTGATCAGATTTGTCATATTCAGCTGATAATTACCGCCAGCAGTTACTGAAACAATGTAGGGGTTATTGGTAACCTGAGGTGCAGGCTGCCCGTCAACTGATGTCCATTGCAAATCGAAGTCACCATTCTGATCAGAGCCTGTACCATCCAAATTTACGGAAGGTACATCACAAGTAATGGTTGCTGGTTGTGCAACGGAGATAGCCGGTGGACTAGTGTTCTCATCAACTACAACTGTATCAATTGCGAAACATCCATTAGCTGTATCTCGAACAGTCAGTACGTACTGATCTGCTACAATTGCCACCGTTTGCAGTGTATTTGCGGGGGAAGGATTTATTCCATTATTGACAGCTACCCATTCATAAACTATACTGGCACCTGTGCCTGATCCGATACCATTCAGGGTTACGGAGTCCACTTGACATGTAATCAACATATCCATACCCGCATCCGCTACTGGGGCTAAGGTATCAGATAATACTTCAACTGGTCGCACCGAATTACATCCTGTATTTATATCTATAACGGAAACTTCGTATAATCCTGCTTTGCTAACGGTCGGGACTAGCTGATCATTTCCGCTAATAATCTCTCCGGTGCTACCATTAGGTACTGACCAGAGTATATTATAATTACCATTGGCGGGAATAAGCTCTCCTTCAATATTAACATTAGGCGTGCTGCAGGTTATGGTTGGCATATCCATTATTCTGAAGGTTGGCCCACCCGTAGCATCAATGACAACAGTGGTATCCGTATTAGAGCATCCTGAGGAGAGATCCTCGACTAGAAGGGTATACGTACCCCCCGTCGCAACTTCAACAGAAAAAGTATCTATAGCAACTGTTTGTCCGTTAAGTAACCAAGTATAACGCAAACTATCTGGAGCAAATACACCCGAACCATTGATAGTAAATAGGCTATCTACACAAGTTAGAGAACCTCCTTGCCCTGCATCCACCATCGGACGAATAATATTGTCACGTACAATAGCCGTATCTGTTGATACACAACCACTTACATTATTAACTGCGGTTAGTACGAATGTACCCGCCTGGATCACTGTAGGTTGTAATAAAACATCCGTTCCAGTTTCAAATATTCCGGTATCCAGGGTGGTCCAAGTGAAGTCAAAATCATTATTACTAACAATAGATGCTTGCAGGATAATAATCTCATTATTACAATCTAAGGTTTGCATACCTCCAGCCATCACTTCGGGGAAGTCAGCACTTGGTACAACCATCACGGTATCAAAAGACTGGCAACCGGTCTCGAAGTCGGTTACTTCTAATATGTATGCGCCAATCGTATCTGCTGTTGCAGTTACTCCATCACTCAATTGTTGACCCGAGGCATCAAACCACGCGAAAGTCACATCTTGCAGGTTCTCAGATAATGATCCATCTAAACGAACCGTGGCACTATCACACCCTAGCTCAAGATCAAGTCCTGCATTGGCATCGGGGAAAATAGCTGAATTAAACACCACAACTGTATCCAGAGCACTGCACTGAGTCATAGTGTCAATCACTTCAAGAATAAAGGTTCCCGCTGCCTGAATTCGTGGGTTTTGCAGCATTTCTTCCCCAGGAAAGATAAGCCCTCCGTTGAACTCTGACCATTCATAACGCACGCCAACTGTTTCGGAGCCTGAACCATCTAACTGAAAAGTGGGCTGTGAGCAGTCAAAAGTAAAATCATCACCTGCATCTGCCCTTGGTGTAGGCGGCGCGACAACCTCCATGGTGTCCGTTGCCGAGCAACCTGAGTTCTGATTAATAACTTCAAGAATATATAACCCAGGGGAGGTAACCGGAACGGAACGTCGATCAACTGCTCCGGCTAATACACCACCTATCGTTGACCATTCATATCTGAATTCATCACCCGTTGAGCCTGATCCTGTTATTATAAAAGCAGGACCACTACAATCAAATACTTGATCTGCTCCAGCATCAGCTTGGGGCAAATTAGTTGTCAGCGGTATCATAAAGGTATCTCTGACAATAACCGGAGGGACGGTATTTGTAAATACGGAGACGGCTACTTCTCCTTCCCTAAGGTTAATGGCTTCTTCCCCAAATTGCTGAGGTGTTGAGTTCCAGTTGAAAAAGATGGTTTGTGGATTGGCGTCAGGATTATAGTCTTTTACCAACAACTCAATCGAGCCATCTCGCCCATTTGGGCAACTTACAGGCGTGATATTCGCTCCGAGAATGATAATTGTATCTCGGATACAAACTTCGCCTGCCAGAGGAAAAATACTACCTGCCCCATTGACCGTAGTTACGGAAGGAGTAGGATCAGATTCAATATCAATCATGACGCAGGTATCCGGCTCACCTACTACGGCGAAACACACGCTAAAAATAGTTGTACTATCGGGAAGTGTTACACCCATCGGATCATCCCAATCAAATTCAATCAGACCTACATCAGCAGAATTCGTGTTCAATGTTACGCCTAATTCGAGGCCAAGCGGGTTATCCCCAAGTTGTATTTCCTGAAATTCTAGTAATGATGGTGACCAGTTGGCGGAAAACCGAGCTGAAGTTATTTCATTGAAGCCTCTGACGCTTAAGGGTACGCAAATAGTATCATCCTGATAAGAGTTCTGCTGATCGATGACCAAAAAGAATCCTTCGGGGTTAAGGACACATACTTCACCCGGTGTTGGAATAATACCGACATTATTGCCATTGGATTCGTTGGTAACCGCTTCCGCCTCCAAAACACCTACCATATTAATTGGGCTACAATTTTCGGGTAGCCCTAATTCGCCTGGTGGGTCTCCAACTACCCGGAAACATATGGTAAATATCACGGTACCTTCAGGTAGAGACTGAGCATTTCCATTACCACTACCATTCCAATCAAACTGTATACCTCCAGAACCGGCAAAGGATGTATTAATATCCGCAATATCAAATAAAGGATGAACATTCTGAACGTTCGTGAACTCTATCTCAGCCGGTTCCCAACCCAGTGGGAATTGCAGACTTAGCACATCGCTAAAATTCCCAACTGCTACATCTACACATACGATATCGCCCTGAACTCCTCTGGCCTCACCAATAGCTACGCGTACACTTTCCGGTTGCCGGACTTCAACAGCACAGTTAGACGGGAAAACACCTATATTTCTGGCGCTATTGATAAGGGTGACTCGATCCGAAGCAGTATTGATACGCACCGGAGAATCCCCACCTAATCCTATGACGTTAAAACATATCTCATACAATTGATCCCCGAGGCTAAAATCAGCTGCAAATGCTGGGCTCGTTGCCCGCCAGTCGAGCCCCAGTATACCATTGCGTGTATTTGACTCGTCAAAATCATCGGAATTCAACCCTGGAATTAATCCATTGTTTATACTACGAATTTCTACAAACTCCAGAATACTAGGATTCCATTCCATCAAGTAGCGAATCTCATCCACATCGTTCAATGGCGCATTAGCACTGAAAACGACACAAAATTGATCATTCAGGCTTACAGAATCGCCACAATCAACAGCGATCTGAAGTCCTTCTGGTTCACACAGTCCGGTTTCTACTAAGCCAGGTTGTGTTGTTACCGGAATAGTAACGGTATCGTTCAAGGAATTAAATGCCTCAATACGGGTAGGGTTACTATTGAATTCGAATGGTGTTGACATTTCACAATCGCCAATAACCCTGAAGCAAACCTGAAAGATGGAGGTACCATCAGCCAGTGATTCACCTAAATCAATAGGATCGAGAAACGTCCAAGAGACGGTCAGCCGACCTGGCCCAATATTACCGTTATCAGGGGTACCAAAATCACTTTTATTTAGATTTGTTAGATTCTCAGTGGGGATAACTTCCTCAAACTGAAGGACGCTAGAGTCCCAATTCATGGAGAATTGCATACCAATCAGTTCGTCAAATCCTTCAACTTTTACATCTACGCAAACCAATTCACCCGGATTACCTGAGGTATTGCTAGCGACCAAATTAAGCGGACGAACACAAGTCGTAACAATTCCTTCGCCCAGGCGAAGACCAATATTCTGGGTACAAACGCCTAGACGTTTGACATCAATAGGCGTTGGGTCACCTGTGATGTTTGAGTCATTAATGATTTCTATGGTGGTGGAAGCACCATAGGAGCTTATGGCACGAAAGCAAATTTGGAAAATAGCAACACTATCAATCAAGGTCACTGCACTCGGTGCTGTGCCACAATCCTCGAATTCCCAATCCAGGAATAAAAGTCCCTCATCGGTTCGGGAAACATCAAAATCATCGCTAGTTAGTCGGCCCAAATTGAGGCCATCTACCCGAACGAACTCAATAATATCAGGATTCCATTGAATAGGAAATTTTACGGAAGTAAGATCTGTAAAATCTTCTACAGTTACACTGATGCAAAACTCTTCATTAGTGCATGGATCCGCTGAGGAGAAAGAAAATTTAGGGCCACCGGCACCGAATTGTGCAAAGGATGTTCCTATTGTGGTTAGTACGAACGAAAGAAAGAGTACTATCTTTTTCATGAATGTATCAGATTTGGGACATCTAACGTAAATCATATTGGTCAAATCTGGTCTTTATATACAAACTGTCATGCCTGCTTTAGTAGGACCAGGGATAAATTTAATTTCCTAATTACTAGTTGAAAAAGGAGAATGCGACATTCAATTCATGTGTACTCCCTGCGGAAGGTCCGAATGAACTGAAAGAATAATCATAACCGTAGCCGAAACGAATAAAATTATCAAGGCCAACATTTTCACCCAGGACAAACCCCGTTTCTAAGTGAACAGTGCCTGCAGAAGATCCTCCGGCACCAATCCAGAGTGCCACAGGTAGTTGATATCGCAAGTTTACATCGACATTGACGGGTGCATTTTTAACATATTTCACCCATACTGAAGGTTCGAGAAAACCACCGTTATCAAAAATCTTATAATACCCCAGCATTCCATAGAAGTGTTGAATACGCTGAGCTGAAAATTCATTATCTTCATTTTTAAAGATCAAGTCTAGACCTAGTACTTGTGGAATGGATACACCTCCGTATATATAGTTATCCACATAGCGCCCTCCTAATGCTCGGTAAAAGAATACACCGACCCCTACATCTGGGTTCATTTGAGATTGGTCCACGGATCCCAGAATATCACCCTCATCACGAAGATTAAGGTCTGAAGCCCGCACGCGATAGTTAACAAAGCCAGCACTCAACCCTACAGAAAAACCCCCATACTCGGGATCATCCGTTACAATTCCGGAAATACGACCGTAGAAACCAGTGAAGCCCGAAGGTCCGGTTTGATCATTTATAATATGGCCTCCTGCCTGTAGGGCTACACCACTCATTCCAGCAGCAAGGTAAGTGCCTCGTATGGTTTGTGTAGTTGGTGCATTATCCAAACCAACCCATTGGGCTCGGTATGACGCACCGAAAGAAAGGTTTTGGCCATAAGCCAAAAAGTCAGATTCAACAGCTGCTGGATTAATCAGCGTTGTATTCTCTCGATACTGAGTAAATAGAGATAGCTGCTGTGCAGTAAGGCTTGCCGTAATCAACAGCAGGCCACATAACATAATAAGCCGATACATGGGGATCCGTTTCAAGATGCGCAAGGTTTTACAATTTTGTAATTGATATAGTACAGTTGCCATAGAGTGCTGACGTTTCATCCTACATTCTTGATACAGACAAAGGGTTGAAACTGAAAAAACCAACAACACTCCCGACCGCGAAAATATATGATTTTCACTTATTTCTGGATAATTTAACAACTAGAACGCCGAGGCCACTTCTCAGCCCCTTTATTTTAACCCTTTGTACCTCATTGCAAAAAAGAAGTGCACCCAAGAGAGTAAGGTAATATAAGAATGACTATACCCCTGTTTTTATTTTAGCGGATGACAAAATTTATTGCATTAGATTTTGTCAAAAAGGATAAAATATAGACTAATTGTTACACCGAAATAAGACGAATTTAGCTTACCATTTGGTATTTGTAAGCCTCTAAATGAGACACCGGACGGTGAACCCCCCGAACTGGGGGGTTATATCTAGGGAAAGGCTGAATATGAATGCGGTATCTTTACATTAAGAGCGCATCGCTTCCACTGGATCCATAGCGGAGGCCTGCAAAGCAGGGATCATTCCAGATAAGACTCCAATTACAATGGACAATAGAATACCAGCGATTACATTATTCAGAGAAAGATACAGATCGAAGTCAATGACTCTTGTCAGAATAGCCAGGATTAAACCAATCAATAACAAACCTAGAACACCTCCAACAATACATAGCAAAATGGATTCGATCAGAAATTCAGAAAGAATGATCCATCTTTTGGCACCCAGGGCTTTTTTCACCCCGATCATGCTAGTGCGCTCTTTGACCGAAACGAACATGATATTCGCAACACTAAACATACCCACAAAAATAGCGAAACCGCCTATAACAATTCCCAATAAGTTAAGTACGCCAAAAAAACTATCCAACAAATTGGATAATATGGATATCTGATTGATCGCAAAATTACTTTCCTCTTTGGGTTGTAAACGCCGGTGAGAACGCATTGCCCCCGTTACCTCAGCCTTTACCTCTTCGATGGGAATGTTAGGTTTACCTTTGATCATTAAAGAGCCGGAATCAAATAGTGAATTTCGGTTGAGATTAGCAATTTTTTTTGCGAAACTGTATGATATAAATAATGCTTCATCAACATTATTGATATCGATAATGCTGTCGCCAGATTTCTCAAAGACACCAATGATTTCCATTTTCCGGCCATTGACCTTAACGATTTTCCCTAATGGGTCAATGTCACCAAATAGTTCTTCAGCCACGACCGCTCCGATCACCAGCTTATTGGCTCCATATCGGTACTCACTAGGAGAAAAAAAACGGCCTTTACTTACTTCCATATTCAGAACGTCGATCAGTTCTTGCGTACCTGTAAACATGTAAGGGCCGGACACCGAACTATTCTTCCATTTTACAGTCCGGCCGCCAATTCCTACTTGGAAAGCCATATTCTCAGCTGACTTGAGTCGGCTCTTCATGGCTTCGTAGTCATCAAAGTCAATATTTGGCCTACGTAACAATTTGATGTAGTTCGCTCCAGGATCTTCAGACCAAGAAAATTTACCTACGAAAAGAATATCATCTCCCAATTTTTCAATACTGGAACGAATATTGTCTTCTAGGGAATCCACTGCCGATAAAACACCGATGATGCATAAAATACCAATGGTAATACCCAAAATAGAAAGAAAGCTCCTCAGCCTATTACCAATCAATTGTTGAAAAGCCTGAAATATACTTTCCCGAAAGATTTTTACTATGTTATTCATTGCAATGTAATCGTGATACACCTGTAATGTTTATACAGGCTTAAAATCGGCGAATTCAATTATTCACAATATCGGACGCTAAACTAAAATTTACCAAACAGGCGTCTGAAAGGAATCGATTAATCGGCCATTTTTTTCGGCAAAAAAACCTTATGAAAGCATTCTTCGTGTAAAGTCTATGAAAACCTACCTTTTTCTTATCTTTGCCCCTATTCTAAAATTTAGACTACAGAATGAGGACTAAACTCTCGCAATTCGCCTTTGATTTACCAAAAAATTTAATTGCAAAGTATCCAACCGAAAATCGGGATGATTCCCGGCTCATGGTTGTTCATCGCGATACCGGCGAGATAGAGCATAAAACGTTCAAGGACGTCATTAGTTACTTTGACGATAAAGACGTGTTCATTTTTAACAATACTAAAGTTTTTCCCGCCAGACTATACGGTCGAAAAGAAAAGACAGGTGCCCGTATTGAAGTTTTTCTGCTTCGTGAACTGAACACCGAATCACGTCTTTGGGACGTACTGGTAGACCCTGCTCGGAAAATCCGTGTTGGAAATAAGCTGTACTTCAGTGATGAACATGACAACGATGTGCTCATTGCTGAAGTGGTTGATAATACCACCTCGCGAGGGCGAACAATTCGTTTTCTATACGATGGTCCAGATGAAGAATTCAAAAAGGAATTGCACAATCTGGGTAACACACCACTCCCTAAATTCATTGATCGGGAAGCAGAAGAAATCGACAAAGAAAGGTTTCAGACTATTTATGCTAAGGAAGTCGGAGCGGTTGCCGCTCCAACTGCTGGTTTGCATTTCAGTCGCGAACTCATGAAACGCCTTGAAATCAAGGGTATTGACTTTGCTGAACTGACGTTACACATTGGTTTGGGAACCTTCCGTAGTATTGATGTTGAAGACTTATCGAAGCATAAAATGGATGCCGAATACTTTAACATTCCAGAACTATCCGTCAACCAAGTTAATCAAGCCAAAGATGATAAACGCAGAATATGTGCCATCGGTACTACTTCTATGCGTGCCATTGAGTCGGCTGTTTCTGCAGAAGAAAAGCTCAAGGTTGCTTCGGGCTGGACCAATAAATTTATTTATCCACCTTATGATTTTAGTATCGCTAATGCCATGATAAGCAACTTCCACCTGCCTAAATCAAGTCTTTTGATTATGGTATGTGCATTTGGAGGCCATGACTTGATTATGAAAGCCTACAAAGAAGCGGTCAAGGAGAAATATCGCTTCTTCAGCTATGGGGATGCCATGCTAGTCATTTAACTTTGCTCTTATTTAACAGATCAATTGGGCGATTTTTTGCGTCATTATGCCCATGTTTTCGCCCTTTTTATCCTTAGGATTATCTATTCGGTAATTTTAGAGTTTGCAGTAATGCATTAAAATTGCAATATTGCGCCAAAATCTCGTTACGGCAAATCCATAAAATTATGATTTTCGCCTTTCGAGCGAGTGAACAAGAGAAGCAATTATGTAGTTTCTGATATTTGTATGAGAATATGTTACATTATTTTGTTTCTGTTATCACTTGTACTTAATGCTTATTTCCTTTAGGTTAATTGAATAAAAATTATACGTCATCTATGTATTGGACACTAGAACTAGCTTATCACCTGGAAGATGCGCCTTGGCCAGCCACCAGAGATGAATTAATCGACTACGCGATCCGTTCCGGTGCACCCCTCGAGGTTATCGAAAATCTGCAACAAATGGAAGATGAGGGTGAAGTTTATGAAGGAATTGAAGATATCTGGCCTGATTATCCAAGAAAAGATGACTTTCTTTTCAACGAAGATGAATACTAGGAATCTGAACATGCACAACTAGTACGAAAAAGTCCCACAAGAAGCTTTGCCCCAGCGGCAAAGCTTTTTTTGGTTTCCAAAACGATCCCTTGTTATCTTTGATCATGTATTTTTTGATTTTGGCCATCGCAACAAGAGCTAATGTGCTCAAATTGACATAAACAAAACCAAACGGCAAGGTATCATCGTGACGCTTTCCCGACATAGATCCTCCGTTCTGTAATACGATAAACCCAAATTGGGCATATCTGCATTTTTTTGAACCAGCATCTACTGCAATGCGTAACTGCTTAAAAAAAGATAAATGCCAGCAGCCAATGTACCTATAATAGCTATTGATGGTTATTCGTCATGTGGCAAAAGCACATTAGCAAAAGCCTTGGCGAATGCACTTGACTTAATCTATATTGATTCGGGTGCCATGTATAGAGCAGTTACTCTTTATGTACTGCGTCAGGGGATCTCCCCCACTGACCAGATAAGTGTAGAAAAAATTTTACCCCGAATTAAAATTGATTTTTCTCACGACCATGGAGGAAATCGCACTCTGCTTAACGGCGTCGATGTTGAACTCGCCATACGGTCAATGGAAGTCTCAAAAAGTGTGAGTCCAATAGCTACCATTCCTATGGTTAGGCGTATGCTTGTGGAACAACAAAGAAATATGGCCACTCATCAGGGCGTAGCTATGGACGGAAGAGATATTGGTACCATTGTTTTCCCTAATGCACCTTTAAAATTATTTCTTACAGCGGACATTGAAGTTAGGGTAACTCGGCGAGTACAGCAACTGGCAGCCCAAGGAAAACATGTCCAACGCAAAGCGATCCGAAAAAATCTTCTGACCCGGGATTATATTGATGCTACCCGCTCTGACAGCCCACTGCGCAAAGCCACTGATGCCGTACTCATGGATAATACCAATCTTACCCCACATGAACAAAAAGAACTTGCACTAACTTTATTCCGTACTAGGCTTACTGTATAAAACACAAACTATGTCGCATATCAAACATCCGATGAGACGATTATTCGTTTATCTACGCCGTTATCGGGATCGTTTATTAAGAGCGACAACGTCCAGTATTCTAAATAAAATATTGGATTTAATGCCCCCTTTTTTAACGGCATGGCTGATCGATTCCGTGAGTGGGCAAATCCCCGTTTGGATATCAGATGACTTAGGCATCCAAGATCCTTGGGAAGTTGTCATTTTTATTTCTATTGCCACAATAATCGTTTTTGGAGGAGAGAGCTTCTTTGAATGGGGCTTTAAACGTGACTTTATGCGCCTCGCGCAAACCGTACAGCACGATTTGCGATTGGATGCTTACAGTAAGCTACAGGAAAGAGAGTTAGCTTATTTCGAAAACGAACGCACGGGTAATCTAATGGCTGTTCTAAATGATGACATCAACCAACTAGAAAGGTTTTTGAATACCATTTTCAATGAAATCATTCAACTGGTTACCCTTTTTCTTTTCGCAGGATGGGCCTTATGCCAAGTCTCTCTCCCTTTGGGTTTACTCGGTATGATCCCAATTCCTTTTATCCTGTTGGGTAGCTTGTACTATCAGAGAAAAATTAGTCCTTATTACAAGGAAGTAAGAGAAGGAGTCGGACAATTAGGGGCTCGACTTGAAAACAACCTCTCCGGGATTCTCGTCATTAAAAGCTTTACAGCCGAAGCGTATGAAAAAGATCGTGTTCACGACGCCAGCACTACGTATAGAGATGCTAATTTTCGGGCTATCCGCTGGAGTGCAGTTTATGTACCTTTGATTCGCATACTCATTGCTCTGGGTTTTGCCGGAACACTAGCTCTTGGAGCCTGGTGGGTCATCCATGAACCTACTCGTTTTAGTTTGGGCAGTCTGGCCTTTTTTGCGATGATGATTCAAAGGCTGCTATGGCCAGTTACCCGTCTCGGTACGATTTTTGACGAATATGAACGTGCACGCGCTGCCACCCGTCGGGTATTCGGACTCATTGATAGCACCCCTCGCCTTCCCGACCCTACGCATCCGCTTCCTTTACCCCAAGATGGCGGAAATATAGCTCTTGAAAATATATCTTTTGGTTATCAGCCTGAACATCCTGTCATCAAACAGGTTAATCTACATGTCCCCAAGGGGCATACTATTGGTATTGCCGGACCCACAGGCAGTGGAAAAACAACCCTCATAAAGCTTTTGTTAAGGCTCTATGATGTTCAGCAAGGACGAATCACAGTCGGGGGGATCGACATCAGGCAGGTAACTCGGCAAAGTTTGAGAAAGTCAATAAGCTTGGTTAGCCAAGAAGTATATCTTTTTCACGGAACTATTTTTGAGAACATACAATACGGAAATCAAGAAGCCAGTCGAGAGGTGGTTTTAGCCGCAGCCCAAAAAGCAGCTTTACATGATTTTATTGTTTCCCTTCCCGAAGGGTACAATACAATCGTTGGCGAAAGAGGGCTGAAACTATCTGGCGGCCAACGCCAACGTTTGAGTATAGCTCGCGCAATCGTTAAAGATGCGCCCATACTAATACTGGATGAAGCGACTAGTGCTGTGGATACAGAAACAGAAAAAATTATTCAATCACACATAAACGAATTAGCTACCAGCAAAACGGCAATCATTATTGCGCATCGGTTATCGACAATACGGCAGGCCGACACCATAGTTGTGCTGCATCACGGTAAAATCGAAGAAATGGGTACACACGAAGCGTGATTAACTAAAGGAGGCATTTATGCTGACTTATGGCATGTGCAAAAAGGCAACCTCCATACCCACTA
>JABSSK010000140.1 GCA_013214265.1 Saprospiraceae bacterium
CATACCGAGGTTACAGCCTGGCCTTTCGAGGTATAGGATGTTGTCATATTCAGTACGGGCTTTACTTTTAGGGGCAGCGTCGTTGAATTCGAATCCGGAGTATTTTTGCAGAATTTCCCAGTCGCCTTCTGCTTTGAGCTCATCGATAATATTATAAGTTGGCGCCGTAACAACGAGAGGTGCTTTGAATTCGACCTTACCGAAATGCTCTTCGAGGTTTTTCAGCATTTTAGCGACAATTTTTATATCACCTTTATGAACCATACAGGAACCAACGAAGCCCAAGTCAACATTCTTTTTACCGTTATAGTATGACAGTTCACGGATTGTGTCGTGAGTATATCGTTTTGATACATCTTCATTATTTACATCAGGATCAGCAATCATGGGTTCATCGATGATATCCAGGTCAACGACGAATTCAGCATAGTATTTTGCATTTTCATCGGGTGTAAGGGCGGGCTTACGACCTGTTCTGATTTCTTCGATTCGGTTATTTGCTTTATCGATAAGGCCCTGAAGGACTTGTTTTTCGTTGTCCATACCTTTGTCGATCATCATTTGGATTCTACCTTTGGCGATCTCGAGTGATTCAATCAGGGTATCATCCTGTGAGATACAGATTGATGCTTTAGCTTTCATTTCGGCTGTCCAATCGGTAAATGTGAAAGCTTGATCGGAAGGTAATGTTCCAATATGGACTTCAATGATTCTGCCCTGGAATACATTTTCTCCTTTGAATTTCTTAAGCATTTGGGATTGCGTGGCATGCACGACGTCCCTGAAGTCCATATGGTCTTTCATAGTCCCTTTGAAAGTTACCTTCACTGATTCTGGTATTGGCATAGAAGCTTCACCGGTTGCTAGTGCGAGTGCTACTGTTCCTGAGTCGGCACCAAAAGCAACACCTTTTGACATTCTGGTATGGGAGTCACCTCCAATAATAATGGCCCAATCATCAATGGTAATATCGTTAAGCACCTTATGGATTACATCAGTCAGAGGGTGGTATTTGTGTTCAGGATGACGAGCGGTAATGAGGCCAAAGTCATTCATGAATTTCATCAGTCGAGGGATATTTTCCTGAGATTTCAGGTCCCAGACGGAGGCAGTATGGCAACCTGACTGGTAGCCACCATCTACGATGGGTGAAATAACGGTAGCGGCCATCATTTCCAGTTCTTGTGAAGTCATCAGACCTGTAGTATCCTGTGAACCTACAATATTGACTTGCACGCGCACATAAGAGCCTGCATGCAGGGTAGCTCCGGATGTACCTACTGCATTTTTATTAAATATTTTTTCAACTGCTGTCAGTCCTTGTCCTTCTATTGAAACTTCTTTGGAAGGTGCAAATACTGGTGGTACATCGATGCCAAGCGTTTTGGCTGCGAATGTTTGCAGTTTTTTTCCAAATACAATAGCATATGATCCACCAGCCTTCATAAACTCTATCTTCTGAGGCGTGAATGCGGAAGAAACATCCATTAGTTCTTTATCTCCTTTAAAGAGCTTCTTGGTTCGAGTATTGATGGTGAGTACGGTACCTGTATCTACGGAATAGGTTTGCTCTAGGACCGGCTCTCCGTCTTCATCTACCACGAGGTTACCTTCAGTGTCGAGTTTTTTTACCCAGTTTTTCAGATCTAGTCCGATACCGCCAGTTACGCCAACCGTAGTGAGGAAAATAGGTGATATTCCGTTTGTTCCAGCGACGACAGGAGCGATATTGATAAAAGGCACATAAGGGCTTGCTGGTTGGCCAATCCAGAGGGCAACATTATTCACGCCGGACATTCTAGAGGAACCAACACCCATGGTTCCTTTTTCGGCAATCAGCATAACGCGTTTGTCGGGATGGGCAGCTTTCAGGTCGAGCAATGCTTGCTGTTGTTGTTTGTTGTGCTCGAACATGCATTGGCCATGCAATTCACGGTCAGATCTGGAGTGGGCATCACTTCCTGGTGACAGCAGATCAGTTGATATATCACCAACCCCGGCGACGAATGTGACTAGTTTGATCTCTTCGGGTAAGTCAGGCAGATTAGTAAAGAACTCAGCCCTAGCATAGCTTTCGATAATATCTCTGGCAATGGCACTTCCTTCTTTAAACGCTTTCTCTAACCGTTCCATATCAGCTTCATAGAGGAATACTTGCGTTTTAAGTACTCCTGCCGCTTGCTGTGCAATGGTTTCATTATTGGCTAATGCCAGATCAAGGAGTACTTCAATAGAAGGTCCTCCTTTCATGTGGGACAGCTGTTCGAAGGCATAATCAGGCGTTATTTCGTCTAGTATACATTGACCTAGAATGATGTCCTTTAAGAATTGCGCTTTTACGGAGGCTGCACTGGTTGTGCCTGGTAAAACATTGTAGATAAAGAAATGAAGAGAGTCCGCTCGGTGCGGGTGGTTCGGATCCTTAATCTGTTCAATAATTTCGGCTAATAAATCTGCACTATCAATTGGTTTGGGATGCAGCGATTGGCCTTTTCTTTCTTCAATCTCCTTTAGATAGTCATTATACCTGCTCATATGTTTGATGTTCGCTTTTGCTAGTGCTGTTAATAGTAATGCTTTAATAATATTCCTGCCCAGAAATAAGTGTCATGGCGTAAGCACTTAGATACGGATTACTCAGCGATAATTCAATCTGATTAGCATGAATCCATTACGTATATAACATTATGTATTGGAAATTTGCTTATGCCTTAGGACAATTTTTCTGTTATATCCTTCCTTGTTGGGTTCTAGGTTTATATAATCCTCAAAGACCGTGAATGCTATCTTATGGTCCTGCTTTGTTTTTGATGTATTAGTCCTGTGCCTGTGGTGCGGACTTTATTCAACCACATGTTTACCCATATTACAGCTTAGTATTACATTTTTGTAATGTACTATTTTTCAAATCCTCATTATTGGGTTTATAGCCAGAGCATAAGGGTGCAATGTAGGTGCGATTGGTAATTGAGCTGATATGGGCGTCGGGAGGAGCCACTTATCTGCACTATACTTACCGGAATTTCTATCTAGTTAACTGATTTAAGTTGTGATTTGCGGTTCACTAATTCAAGTCTTTGCCTTTTATATAAGAGGGGAATACCTGATAAATCAATTGATAATACGCAGCAAATGGTGTTGTATTGCGGGTGTTCCGGATCGGATTTCATCAACTTTTCATTATTCAAACCATCCACTTTTGGATAGTAGGGGCAAAACCAACACAATTTATGGAATAATTGCGATTTACGAATGATTTGTTTTCAGCAAAAAGAACTTGATAAGGATATTTCATCTACTTTTTGCTGATGCCTTCTCGGATAATGGTAATTTAGTAATCTGGTGAGGCTACTCGACTGCAATACACAAGGAAATGGTAAGTATTAGTGTTTTGAAATGAATACCCATTTTCTGCCGTGCAACTTTATTGGATTATTGGTTTTGAGGTTACAGGCATGAGGTGTAGGGCTTATTCAGTCCATAAATAGCCAATGGCGTACGTTTTTGCTTTGCCACTGATTAGGACTCGCTCTTTTTTATTTTGACAAAAGAGTTGTCCAATGCGATCGGAAAGTTGAAGAGCATGTAGGGTGTTTTTTTGGAGTTTTTTTGCCCAGAAAGGTATTAGGGTGCAATGGGCTGACCCTGTCACTGGATCTTCGAGAATAGATGCTTGAGGCGTGAAAAAACGAGAAACAAAATCGCAATGATCTCCTTTGGCGGTGACGATAACCCCGCCGGGATCCAGGTTGATTTGGTCGAACCATTGCCGGTTTATGATGATGTTTTTTATCTCTTGTTCGGAGTGGTAGACGAGCATATAGTCTCTGGACTTATATACTTCGTGAGGTTCTATGTTGAGTGCTTTGCGGATGTTATCGGGTAGTGGAGCTGGGGATGGCATACGGGAGGGGAAATCTAATATATAGCGATCACCCTGTACGGTTACGATCAGTTCTCCACTTTGCGTTTGGAAGACAATCTGCTCTTTGGTGTATTGTAAAATGGAGAATAAGACGTGGGCGGTAGCGAGGGTGGCATGACCACAGAGATCCATTTCAATTTCGGGTGTGAACCATCGTAGGTGAATCTTATCATTTTGATGCACGAAAAATGCAGTTTCAGCCACTGCATTTTCTTTTGCTATAGATAAGAGTATCGGGTCAGGTAACCACGCTTCCAAAGGAACAACACAGGCAGGGTTACCCCCGAAGATATGATCTGTAAAAGCATCGATTTGATAGCGTTCGAGTTTCATTTCAGATGTTTTCAGAGCCTTTCCTGCCTGTGATCAAATTGCTCAGGATTGCCTAGGTTTCGATGGTTTCTGGCAACTGCGTGGGCAAAATGATGATGTGTTATTCCGTTTCATTTAATACCACTGGCCCGTCCTCAGTTTTATCTACAATGATAGCAAAATGGGGACGTGATGTATAGGATTGTTTTTCACCTGTCGTAAATGCATAGGTGAGTACCATTTCTCCTACTTCATTTTTTTGGAGGGATGTGGGGGTGAGGGTGGTACTTACGTCCGTTTCTGGTTTGAGGACTGCGATGACATATTGGGTGGCAAAGTCAATTTCGGTGGGTTTACCGTCTTCGCCCATAGTAGTTGCCATCCCAAAGACGGAGTTAAACATTTCAGCGGATTCAATTTTCGGATTTTCCAATTCTGTGGAATCTTTTACAAAATAGTTTTGTGCCAAGGAAAAAGGAACATCTACTACTGCTGTACTTTCGGTTGGTTCTGATTGTGCAGAATCTTCCTGGTTTTGCTGGCAGGCTGTGGCGCATAAAAGGGCCAGAACAGCTACGGTCAAGAATGGTTTTTTCATACTAATTTACGTTTTAATGACTTGGTTTTTCGTTTTAATAATGGTTACTAAAAAACAATGATCCGTTTTAATTCATGGCGGAGTTTGCTTCTTTTTTAAAGACAGTATTTCCTTCTTTTATGGTTTCTAGGACTGTAATATCTTTTATGTCATTCAAGTTTGCTTTAAGCGGGTTGGTATCGAGGATGACCAAGTCAGCTAGTTTGCCCACTTCCAATGTTCCTTTTGTATCTTCTTCAAAATGTTGGTAAGCGGACCATTCGGTTATACTTTTGAGGGCTTCATAGGGTGTAAGTCGTTCCTGCTCACCGATGATTTCACCGGAACGGGATACTCGGTTGGTTGCAGTCCAAATTACTCTCATGAGGTTAGGTAAAGCTACGGGTGCATCGGTATGGATCGTGATCTTCAGGCCTTTATCCAGAGCGGTTCTGGTGGGGCTAATTATATTACCGAGGCTATCTCCGATAATTTGTTTGTGCCAGTCGCCCCAGTAGAAGGTATGTAGTGGAAACAGGGAAGCGATAATGTTTAGGTCTTTAAATGCATCAATCTGGTCTTCTCGAATATATTGCCCGTGAATCAGGACATCCCTTCGGCCTTCATTGCCGTATTTTGCGGTTACCTTTTTAAGGGCATTGATCATTTGATCCATTGCGGCGTCGCCATTACCGTGGGTTAGGATTTGCCAATCATTCTGGAAAGCCATTTCGTAAATACGTTCTACTTCATCATCAGAAGGGATAGCGGGGTAACCGGCATAGTTTTCATCTTCACCTGCTGGTGGGATAAGATAAGGTTGGGTACGCCAGGCGGTACGTCCTTGGGGCGACCCATCGAGGGTTAGTTTCATGCCACCAATCCGGTAGTGATTGGTATAGGTTGGTCGGTACCAGTCGGTTTTGAGGAAGGTATCTGCCACGGAGTAGTCAATATAGCTGACTACGTCCAATTTTAGGGCTTCTGCTTTAGCTGCTTGTTCCAAAAAGAGGTGGGAATTAGTTAGTGCTCTTCCTTCTTGTGCGGTGGTATATCCGTAGGATAGGGCCATATCCTGACCGGCATTTAAGAAAGCGGTTGCTGCTGCTTCCGATTTAGGGTTGAGCACCATGGGCATAAAAGGAATAGCAGCTAATTCTTCTAGCACGCCATTGGGCTCGGTGGTTAGTGGTACCCTTCGGATGATTCCACCTTCGGGATCGGGGGTGGAGGCATCAATTTCTAATAGCTCTAATCCTTTACTATTTACAACACAGAAATGACCGGAAATATGGATGATCATGATGGGGTGGACGGTTGATACTTTATCCAGGTCGAGTTTGGTGGGGAATCTTTTTTCTTTTAGGACGGAGTCGTCAAAGCCTATTCCGAATATCCACCCTGTCAGTTCAATATTTTCGGGTGTGGCCCAGTCTTTTAATATTTGGAGCATGTTGTCGATACTGTTGGCACCGGCATCAGGTGGTGGAAGAATTTGGGCACCTATGGATTGCCCTGGGAATCCGGCAAAATGAGCATGGCCATCGATGAAACCAGGGAGAAGTGTTTTTCCCTTGAGGTTTACAGATTTTGCGGAACTAAACAGTTTTTTAGCTTCCTGCAGTGTACCAACGAATTGGATGGTATCGCCGCTTGACACTAAGGCTTCAGCATAATCGGGCTGATCACCGCGCATAGTAATAATGTCACCACCGTAATATAGGGTTTGGCTCACTTCGGTAGTGGCTGGTTCTACTGCGCATCCGAAAAAAAACAGTGCGATCACAAAAAAGATAAAAACGTTCTTCATTTGGATTTACTTTAATGGTTAATTGGTACTGTGATAAAGAAGTATGTTCTCTAACGGATTTTGAGTAATTGTATCTTATAATTTTTCCAATAAGTAGAAATAAGCTTCAAATTTGTGGTGTTGCCATATTTCTCCATCTACATTTGGGAAGAGCTTGTAATAAGCTTCGTCGGCGTACAGTACCACGGTTTGGCCGACGCGCACATAATTGGTGCTTTCATGAAAAGAGGATGACTGAAAGTCAGGAATATAATTTCGAATTTGCTGGGTCATATATTTCCCCAGAATTTTATTGAATTTCTTATTGGCTTTTTGGGTAGGCTTATCAAGCTGATTATAAAAATGCTTGAGGATGATGTTTTTGGGGAAAGTAGTTTGCTTGAATACCGCATCCACGTACTTGAAGGGGTTGAGGGTATTATAGTCGTCGGTGGTTTGAATGGAAAAGGGACCTTCTGGCACCCAGTCAGCTGAGTTTACCACATTGAAGGCCCAACCTTTTTGGGTTAGTGCTTCGTAGGTGTAGGCATAATACAGGTTGCCGGGTTTGGGTGCAGCACTGGCATAGGTTTTTATGGTCATATCCTCATACTGCGCATTATGCAGCTTTAAATCGTAAAGCATGGAAGTGAGTAAATAGGCGATTGCACCACCTTGGCTGTGGCCTATAATATAAAAATCGGTAATACCTTGACCTTGGCAGGAATCGATTTTGGGCAGTAGATCTTGAAATATGGACACGGTGCCTATCAGCCAGCCAGCGTGTACTGAAGCCCGGGGATCATCACTTAGATGGTAATCGAAAGGTTTTCCTTTTTCGAGTTCAAGGCTACCGGAGGCCGGGAGCATGGCCGCAAAGAAGTTCTCGATCCAACTCTCTATTTTTAGGGTTGTTCCGCGAATACTTATAGCAGCGACCGAATCGGGCGACACCCATAGTTCCCAGCGGTTATCCAGTCCCATAACGGGCGATCTATATACACGATTGAATACGGTCGGTGCTGGCAGTTCTTTATTGTAGAGTGAATCACCCTGGCGGGTGGAAACCCGAAGGAGTTCGGCGTATTCAGCTTTTGAAAAACCCGAATTAATTTTTCCATCTTGGCTTACTCCTTCGAAGGAAAATGCCAATAAAAGCAGCCATATTGGTATACACTTCATCATCATAGTCAACATTATGAGATAACTTATTCACAGCCTTTTGGCTGCTGTTTGTTATCTGTTTTACACATGGTTCCTTAAAGTCGGACCTGTAGGTTTTTACTTTACAACCCAATTATGAACGGCCTCACAACCAATACAAAGTAATTATGTCCTGACCTTTTCGACCAATTGGATATTATTTAGGAGGCTTTTGAAAAAGGGTAACGATACATTTGATTATCGTGGTAGTACCAAGCCATTCTGACTAATTTCTTCCTTATGCGTATGGTTTGTTCTTGGTTCAATCATTTTCAAAACAGCTTTCATCAAAAAAGATTGTCATTTCTTGATATGGATAAGATACGCCAAATCAATTGTTTTTAATTCAGAATCTTATCATAAAATAATCAAACCGGTTTGGACATATTCCAATTTTGTCAGCTTTAATGGTGTCGGTGGGTGATTTGCCTATCTGTCAGGATGGGTTTTCAGGTTGGGGTGGATAGTAATGTTGAAAGCATTTGATAGTATACACTGGTCTACTTATTCCGTATTTATTTTTTATGACCCAAAGCAGATTATTCATTTTTCATGGGGCTGCAAACGTACCCGGGTTGGGCTTCATTTCCATAGTTTGCTGATTTCTCAGGATCATTGAGCGGAATAAAGCAGGGTTTGGATGCTCCAAAGAATGAATTCGATCATTCATTGAAACTGTTACTGGCAGAGTCGTTATGTGTTTGTACACAACAGCCTTTTTGAGTGGTTAGCTCTGTTTTTATTCGGTAAGTTTTCGAAAGACATATTCGAGGGGTCCGGATTTCTGGTATTTTCTCCAGATCGTAGCAAATGCAATGCAGAGCAAACTAAAGGCTAATGCATACATCAACGAAAACTGAATTGAATAGGTACCCATTCTGTCTGGGGCAATGGCATCCAAAACACCCATTCCAACAACGACATGCAATACGTAAAAGGTAAGGGCTAACTGACCGGTTTTGTTGAGGGCTTGTAGTACCTTGCTGGATGGGAATCGGTTACCTGCTAGAATGCATAAGGATATGACAGCAATGGCAAACGTTACGCCACTTAGCATATAAAGTGGTAGCGGAGGCATGGGATCAGTACTTAGTAATATGGTTATTTCACTTGATACGTCCTGATTACGGTGGGTAAACCAAGAAATGCTAACCCAAGATAAGAGCTGTACACTCAGAAAAATTAGGGAACTGAACCGTAGTGCTTTTCGGATAAAGATTTCTTTTTTTAAGTCTTGTTTTCCAAACCAAACGCCAAAAAGCATAAAAGCAGTCCAGGGGAGTACGGGATGAAAACCATTATAAAAAAGGTTTCTTAGAAAGCCTTTGATCGTCCAGAAACCATGGTATTCGAGGGTAGCAAAGTCCCATCCAGTCTCGTAGTTCCAAAATGAGAACAATACAGGGTAGAGGACAATCATAGCGATTGCACTCCATAGGATGGTTTTTTTACTACTGGTGAGAAAAAGGAGGGCTACCAGAAAGTAGATGCCGTAGAAATGGAGAATATCGGCGGGCCATATTGTTAGATAAGACAGGCCAATGAAGAACAGCAGCAAGGCACGCTTTATGACTTTAATGCGTACGGCCTTTATTTTTTCAGGGTCGTTGTTTTGTAATGGGGTATTCGTCATAAGCGCGAGTCCGACCCCGGCTAAAACCACAAAGGTAGCAGCTGCTTTTCCATCAAAAAACGAGGCGATGGTTTTCAACGATCCTGTACCCTGATCACCCATAACTACTTTGAAGTTAACGATTATCATGCCGATAATCGCAAGCGCTCGTGCTATATCGATTCCAATTATTCGTTTTTTCACTTAGATGGTATTGGTTTTAAATAAGTTCTATAAGGAATCGGGTGTTTTTACCAATATAATAAATGGCTGGTAAGGTACCAGTAGGTTGTCGGGGCAAAAAAGTTGTTGAAACCTGGGTTGCACTAGATTAGTTTGAGAAGATTCTTTTATGAAAATATATTGGGTAATTGTATTCATATCATCATGCTGGCGATAGGCTCATTAGTTGATTAAGTATTAGGTAAAACATATTAGAAAGCTATAACCAAGTGGTTTGGGTAGCAAAATAGCGTTACGTTCAGCATTGCAAATCGCTACGCTGTATGTGGAGCCTTCAATTCATGCAGGTATATATAATATTGTAACCATAAGTTACCGCCTACAACTGTGCATATTATGATGTCAGCGAAACGCTACTTTCTATGTAATTAGGTGTTCAAGCACACAGGATTCAATGTTGTTCAAAAAACTGCCATACATCTGAGAATAGCAACTGATCTGCCTGATAGCTCCCCAGCCCGTGTCCGGTATCGAAAGCGATTATGTATTTAATCGTATGGCCTGCGTCGCAGTTGTTGTATGTATGCGATTGTAGTGCCAAGTTGTGCCAATTCAAATTTTCCTGGGTGGCTTGAGGTTGGCAGTTGAAATTGTTAGCCCAATTTAGGGCGCTATTTTCCGCTGATAGGAATGTACCTACTGCACTGGTTCCTCCGGCTAGAGGTACAATATCATCGAATTCGCCATTCAGTTGGTATACGGATAGTGGTCGTGGCGGTATTAAGGCTCCTGTACTCGTGATTTGTTGGCTGAATAAGGGTGCAATGGCATTAAAGTGGCTAGTGGATTTTGCTAGCAGATTAACCATTCCGGCTCCGTTAGAAAATCCGATGGCATAAGACTTAGAAAGGTTCATTGCGGGGATCGTCTCAAGTTGTTCCATGATTAGATTCACAAACTCGACATCATCAGCGCTGGTTGGTTCTGAACCTAAGTTCCAAAAGCCCTCGTTGCGGTTGTTATCGGAATGGCCATTTGGGAAAATACCGATAAACGCGCCATCATTTATGAGTTCAACAATATGGTCATTATTCAGAAAATCGCGGCCCGAACCTCCTGCACCATGAAAAAAGAATACGATAGGATAGGAAGCTGAGGGGGTGTAGGTTGGGGGGGTTCTGATATATACGCTTCTTGGAACGGCCCTTCCATTGATGGTATGATCAATGGTTATTTCATTTACGCCAGGAATTAAATCAGTGTCATTGGTGCTCATGTTATCCTCATTTTTGGAACAGCTCAGGAGTAAGCAGATATAAAATAGCAGGTAGATTGTTTGTTTCATTTTTTATTTCTTTTATGCTAAGATGATGCAGTTAATCAAAGGTTTAATACCATTGTGATTTTCTTACTGTGTGTCCTAGATTATATGCTAATTGGCGAATACAATATGGATGGAGAGGGCAGAGTTGTATTTTTTTTGGGTGACTTTTACTGCGGTACGTTAATGCTACCAGAAAGATGCGGATTAGCATTAAGCTTGGTTAGTGAATGCTTGTATGTTGAAAAGTAGGTTTATTAGTGCAGCC
>JABSSK010000141.1 GCA_013214265.1 Saprospiraceae bacterium
TACGCCAGGCATCTTTTTACCACGCCTTATTTTGACTGAATCGTCGACAACAAAAGCACTTTCATGACAACAGTCTGTAGCTCGAAGGATTTTCTTTTCTGTTATGAACTGAAGTTTCCGCCAGTCTAGATCTTCGCGGTTTAACAAATCATATAAGGCATCTTTTTTGGTGGCTGAAAAACATTGCAGCGAGTTCCGAGAAAACATCGCTACTGAATCAACTTTTAACCAAACCCATAACATTAATAAATACACAACCTCGGGAGCCGAGGTGCCAGAGCGTTTTTTAAAATTAGCTCTTTGTAAAAGCGAGTTAACATTGAGAACTTGCCACACTTTACTAAACAAATTATCAATTTTATTTTCAGGATTACTCAGAATATCGGCAGTTAATGATGGTAAAGAATTGAGGGTTGTGTCACGATTCATATGTGAGGCCTTTGGTTGGCATTATCTTGTCTCGACAACAAGTATTTTACCATAAAAAGGCCTTCACATCCTTACATATCAACCAGTTAAATCAGTATTTTCTTCATTTTTCAACTCCGAAACTTGAGCTTTAAGTTTAGCAGCCTTTAGAATTGCGATATCTTTAATTGCATTTTTAAGCCCAGCCCTCTGTTCAATAAAGGTAATTTGATTTTTCTCAGCTATATTTAACCTTTTTTTATTTACTTCAAATATATTATAAGTCAACCATAAAGCTAGTGAAGTTATCACTACTGCAAATATTGAAATATTCTTAGATGTAGTACTATTATTTTTAAGTTTTTCACTAATCTCTTTTTGTTGTTCACTAATCTCTTTTTGTTGCTCAAATCGCCTTTCGTTATCCATGTGCTCTTGTAATTTCAGAGCTACATCAATTCCCTTTTCAGTCAGGTGAAATAATTTGTTAAAATTACTTGATGTAACTTTCGGAACTTCACTTTCTACAAGCGCCATACTTTCCAATTTTTGAAACAAACCAACTAAATCAATAATACATCGATTAATCATTTCCCCTGTTCTTGTCAGTGATTTAACTACTGTGTCTTGTTCAAGTAGAGAGGTTTTATACCTCTCTCTGGCATCAAAATATTTATCTAAAGCTATTTCATAGCCTGACGTAGATATAAAACTTAATACTTGTTCCTCATTATATGAATCCTTTTCATCCATCGAAGATCCAACTGGGCGCGAAGGAAGCAAAAGTCCATTAGGGGTATTTAACAAAATTGTTAGAAATTCTTTCCAGTGGTCATTAACATCTGGATTTAGCCTCAAAATCAAGAAACTTGTACCTTTACTCATATATTTTATATCTCCTTCAATCGATACCAAGTCTATTCTTGTAAAATTCTGCTAACATCACTTAAACTAGCCCTAACCTATCCACCGACAAGCCAACAAATTCAGCAAAATAATTACCTCTGTTCACCAGGTTGTTTAATGTCACTGATTCATTGCCAACCGGAGCGCGGCCATGCACCACTTTAAAGAAAGGCTTCGCCCCGCCTAATTCATCCAGCTTTGCTTGGATAAACTTTCTCGCGCTATCCGCATAATGTTTATGTGCAGTTGGTTTTTCCGCAATGTTGTAACTTCCACGTTAATTCCTGCAAACTATAAGTTTTTTTAAGATTTAAATCAAAATTGATTTAACAGTAAGGAAATATGAAATATTTAATGCTATAAGGCGTAGTATTCAATGCCACTCTGGTACGCATTGGCGAATGAAATATGACAGTGGATTAGCTTTTCATATTGGTAGGGCTTGCACATGTGGCTATTGCGGATTAGAACAGAAGGTATTAAGTGGGACAAGATCGCATCAATGCCAAAAGTACAAAAAGCCAAAAAGCCAAAAACTAAACAGAATACCACGCTAAGTTCTATTTGAACCTAACGGAAAACGACTTCTTAGTTCGCAAAGCGGAAACTAGCAATAATTTTTATGCCCTATATTTGCTAATGAATCAATCATTCACATAATGTTACTAAGATGTTTTAGTAACACACAATCAATTAAAAAGATGAACAATAAAAACAACCTAACCATCTGAATTTAATTTACTTTATTTGATATATGGTAAAAGTCAGTTACTAAGACGTCTTAGTAACCTCTTTAATTTTTATTATATTTAGTGTTAATTGTTTCTAATGCATTGAAAGTATGGGATATTGATGTAAATTAAATGTTACTTATGGTGCGAAGGTTACTCAGACGTATCCATAATAAGCTGTTATAGGGTAAGGATAGTCCGCTATATCATCTCAGTAAGTTAGTGATCTTCCCATAAACCAATAAGGAAATAATGTAATGCGGATAATCTCCAGTCTCGTAATGTTTATGTCAATTAGCTGTTATGCAGAAAATTATTTATGTGTTGCAGATAAAGCCAGTGGATTTCAATTTACTAAATCTAATTGGGAAGTGGCAAATTTTAAAACAGATAATAAATACCTCATAAAATATTCAGGGATAGAACGATTTCCACTTCAAGTAAGCAAAGTGGGTGATGACATTCCCGTAATATTTTGCAAAGAAGGCTTTAACTCTGGAGGCTTCTTACATTGCAATAGTGGCGGCCCTCTAGATATGCTTGGTATAGTCGTTGGTGAAAATTTTACACTTAACCAAAAAAGTCTCCGGTTTATGAGGGTAGTGCCGCGTGGTTACATTAATGTTGTCCCTGGGAATAAAATCTCAGATTCAAAGAGTGGTACGCCACACATTGAAATTGGAAAGTGTTCTCGAATTTAATCCGTTATAGAAAGTACAGCTTAAGCATCAGTGTGTTACCCTATAACAAGTCGTTTAAAAGGACAAAAAACAGTTGGCTTTTGCTCCTTCGTTGCTAATTTTAGCCAACTTTTTTATTACCTCTTAACGAGGTGTTATGTTGTTTATCAAACTATGGAATCATCTAAGAGGGATTTATGCCATCTAAAAATTACAATTTTGACTTTTATGAATGTTCAACATTCAATTCGAGTGCCAACGCAATACCTCGGACTTCATTTGAAATATTAAATGGAATGCTAGCAAAATATGAACAAGGCGATAGCTGTGTTAAACAAATAGGTTCTAACAGCTATGAGTTAAGACATTTTGAAGCTACAGCCTACGGCTTTAAAGGTATTATAGGTAAACATCGGCAAAATGATCTTCCACATGCTGCTGTGATTGGCGGTGTGGAAAGGGAAATAGAACTTGCTGCAAACGAAAATTTATTAGAGAAGGCATACTTTTCTTACTATTCAGATTACTCCGTTTTGATTTTACAACGTAACCATCTTTGTATTAGTAGTAATAATATGGGGAAGTATCTAACAGAATCAGCATATGTGACTTCGTTAAACCCTGTCATTGAAGCGGCTGATCTTCGGTGGTTATTGAATAACCATGTTCAAATCAGAACAGCTGAATTTTCAATTGCTCGACCAACAAATCCTGAGTTATTTAATGATATTGAGCATGATTTTAACAACTCAATTATCGCTACGCTTAACGGAACAGGAACTGCTCAGTTAAACATATCTTTGAGAGGCAATGCCAGATCTGATGTTGCTGAAGAAAGATATCTAGCATCAACACTTAAAGGTGCTTTACGTGAGTTACAAACTAAATTCGATGTTAAAAAGTGTAAACTACTCTTGGAGGATGACGAAACACTTATAACACATCCAGTGGACTTAGTTGCTGATCGTTTGTTTTTCACTAAACAGATTGAAGTAGAAGGCAGATATCCACCTATAATAGAAATGTGGGCTGCTCTTGATGAGTCGAGAGCAGAAAAAGAAAATGAACTTGCTAATTATTTTGGCGATTTAAACCAAGAGCGACTGGCTTAATGATATGGATAAGCTAAAACAATATTATTACATCATAGTCATATTAATCACCCTAGTTATTTGTTGGGGTGCATGGCCTGTTGTGTCAAAATTTACTGCAAAGGAAATACAGCCTATTGCTTCAGCAGTATCTACTTTATCAGGAATATTATTTGGCTTTGTAATGGCTTCTATTTCTCTCTTTGCTTCAGCAAAGGATAATAAGTTAATTAGAAATACTACGCTAACTGGTTACTTACCTAAACTTGTAAATAGACTTCATGTAACAATGGGATTGTTACTTTTTGTATGTTTTACTTTTCTTTTAGTCTTGTTTATTCCTGACTCGTTAACTTTTACGGTAGATAATACAAGTTATAAATACTCCGTTGTAATAGTAATGTTAGGCATATTTCTAGGGTTAAATTCATTTGTGCAATTTTATATGTCATGGAGAGGTTTTAAAGACTTCTCTGAGCATATGTAGCAAAAACAAATCAACAAGGAAATTAAATTGAATTCAGATCAAGATCCAATGATAGGATTTAAAACACTAGAATTAGCTTTTTCTCAGGGCTTTAGAATGAAAAGGGTTTCATTCACTAAAGATACATATTTTGTAAAAGATAAAGGTCTTTATAAAAACCGTTACACTTATGCTCGCTTAGATGGTTTGAAAGTTCTCCAAACGGCCGTTTTAGATGAAAATCAACCTTTAAATGAACTCCCATGTTTTGGTTTATTTTACGGCACACTCGAAGAATTAAGAGGTAAAGGTAATACTGTTTCATTTATTGAGCAAATATTGGAGCAGTTTAAAAAAGATTTACCTAGGAGTTATAAAGAGTTTTATATCGAAACACTTATCGAAATAGACAATGAAGCATCATTAGCTATAGCTGCAAAGTTATTTGGTGAGCCAAGTAATGAAGGTGTAGATAAAAAGACTGGTATTACGAACAGAATCTGGCAAACAAAACTTACTAAGTAATAGCGTGTAGCCGCCATATAACAAGATAATAAACAAGGAAAGTTTGGCACATGAGAAAACTATCAGTCTTAATTTTTGTTAGCTTCATATTATCCCTATGGGCAAACTTTGCTGAAGCTTCATCTATTCTAGATGCATACGATAATCATAAAAGTGATGTGCAGGTTCAAGGTGTTGGTACTGTTGTCCGTATATTAAATGACGACAACAAAGGCTCTCGCCATCAAAAATTCATTCTTAAACTTTCATCTGGTCAAACTATCTTAATCGCTCATAACATCGATATTGCGCCAAGAATTAATTCAATTTCCAATGGTGACCAAGTCAAATTTTATGGTGAATATGAGTGGAACAAAAAAGGTGGTGTAGTTCATTGGACTCATAAAGATCCAAACGGATATCATGTTGGTGGTTGGTTAAAGCACAAAGGTAAAACGTACCAATAGCTTTATAAGGCAAATAAAGCGGGACTGCTAACAGTTTGCTCGGTTCAGCTTCGCTGCACAATTTAAGCAAACTATTATCAGCCCCTTAAATGGGCGTTATCGATACAAAATCTAATCCAACCTTTCCAATTAGCTGTAATAGCTAACGTCCGCAATGTGGTAGGAAGCGTCCATACTTCCTGAGTCATTTGTGATTTAAATATCGATAGATTCAGACAGCTCAAGTGCATCATCAACTTCTATACCAAGATAACGAACAGTACTTTCAATCTTTGTATGACCAAGCAAAATTTGTACGGCTCTCAGGTTTTTAGTTTTTTTATAGATTAAGGTTGCTTTAGTGCGTCTCATTGAATGAGTGCCATATAACGTTACATCTAAGCCAATACTAGCAATCCACTTTTTAACTATTCTTGCATATTGCCGGGTCGTTAAATGGAAATTGTCTTTTACTCTACTTCCAAATAAATAATCACTAGAACGAAGTGATTTAAATGAGATCCATTTTTGTAAAGCAGTTCTAGTTTTTTTCGTTATTTCAAATTGAACAGGGGTTCCTGTTTTTTGTTGAATTAACATAGCTCGTGATTGGATGTTTTTACCGTGTGCAATATCCATCACTTTAAGCTTAATGAAATCACATGCTCTTAATTTACAATCTAGTGCTAAATTAAACATCGCTAATTCACGAAGGTTATTTGCTAGATCAAGTCTAGTTCTAATAGACCAAACTTCCTCAAGTTTAAGGGGAAGTTTTTGACCAACCAGTTTTCCTTTATTCCAGCTAGGTTTTGGGGTGTAAGGAATCATGTCGTACATAATAGTGCTCCTTTTGTTAAAGAGACTATAAGTATGGCTCTGAACTAATGTTCAAAGTTGTTCGCATACCGGACCTTGACAGTGATTGTTTTATCAATACTATTTTTAATGTTAAATAAAGATATGTTTTAAAAATTACACACCCGTATTGAAAAGTGATAATCTGATTTCTAAGTGTTTTCGAAATATTATTAACTAAGTTAATTGACCTCCTTAGAACTATAGAAGAATATAAATATGGATAAATCTGCACCAAGATTTCAAGCAGGTTGCATGAGCCTGCCAGAAGGCGCTGGAAATATTACAGGTATGTTTTCTAACGAAGATTTTTTAGAGATATACACAGAAAATGAAACATATCGAGTAAAAACTCCCAATGTAATTGATCCGGGAGTTACAAATCCAAATGCTCCTTGGGTGTCAAGCAAGTCTTCTGATTTTGGTTCATCTAGCGTAATTGTCGCACGAGTGTTACTTCAAGGGAGTGAAATGATTGGTAATGCTGTAACATCATGCTCAGATGAAGACAAAAGGCAAATTCTAAGGCAGCTTCACACTTGTAAAGAGGCGCTTTTAACCTGTGAGAAATTACGGCTTCGAGTGACGGCAAGTGCAAAATCTATAATGAAAGATATTTCTAAAAATGGTGTCAATATTGAACATAAGAGTCACGTTAAAAATCTTCCTCAAGTACCTAACCTGGAGGATGATGCAAGCTCCTTCTTAATCAATATTAAGAGGGCCATCGTTAGCGTCTGTTATACTGCCAGTTTTATACTCCCTTTACCGAAGAAAGACAATAATCTTGAGTACCTTAATAAGTCAGTGAAGAAACTTAACGACGACAGATATTCTCAACTGATTAATGTTATAGATAATTTTATACCAGGAACCAAGCACCTAATTGAGTTAAGAAACTTCCAAGAGCATCCAGGAGATAAAATCACTTATATTGAAAATTTTACAATTACCTCGCAAAATGAAGTTGGCTATCCAGTATGGTATGTAAAAGGTAATGATCCAAAATCTATAATTGCCTCCATGAAAGCTGCCATTGAATTTGTAGTTTCATTGTCAGAAACCATGTTAATCCACTATCTGTTAGCATCCACGAAAAGTTGGTTCCCTTACGTTATTGAAGAAATACAGAAAGAGGATATCGATCTTAAAAAACCAATTAGATATCGACTGTCGGTAGATTTAAATTCAATTGAGTTTAAATGATCAGTCATCTAACAACCGCTATTGCGAACGTTATTTAATACAAAAACTAATTCGAATTAAGTCTGCATCGTGAAACCCTAATGTATCGAGTGTGGTAGCTACAGCCCTTTTAACTTTGAATTTATCGGGTTAGAGTTTTTTATTTTGTGATCATATCCAAAGGGCTTTTTAGTTCGCGTTGCTGACGTTAGCCTAAAATGTTTTGCCATATATTTTCTAATGAATTATTCGTGTCATATTACTGAGAAGTCTTAGTAATAACCAAAAAAGACACCCGACTAATATTGTAATTTATTGATTTAATGAGTAATAGTGTTAAATTCTTTATTGGATATTACTTAGAAGTCTCAGTAATATCCAAGTCCTAACAAAAATTAAAAACATCTGCTTTCTAATGCTTTGAAATTATGGGATATTAATAAGAATTAAATAAAAGCTATGGGGCGGACATTACTAAGAAGTCTGCATAATAAGCGTTATGTACTCTTTGGATATTTCAATATGCTCTATAAAATCGAAGAAAAAAATGATGTGTTTGAAAAACTAGAACCAGTTGAATTCAAAGATTTTTCAAACTTTGGTAAGCTTGAAAAAGATTTAGAAAACTTAATCGCGGATAGTCTTTTAGAAGTGTTATTTGAAGATTCTAAATTAATGCCTGTTTTTCAAGAAAGGCAATGGCAAGCAGAGGCTGATATTTATGCTCTTAATGAAAAGGGCGAACTAGTTATTTTTGAGTTAAAACGTGTGTCAGCAGATAAGGATGCTGTCCATCAAGCGCTAAGGTATGCACAAGACGCTGGGCAATGGAGTTACGAAAAGTTAGCTAAAAAGTTTAAAGAATATAGTAAAAGTGAGGTCTCTTTGATCTCAGCCCATAAAGACGCTTTTAGTCTTGAGCATGCCTTAGAGCCAAAAGACATAAATAAAAAACAGCACCTTTTAGTTATCGGTAGTGCAGCAGATGATTCATTAGTTTCATCTGTTGATTATTGGAAAAAAAATGGGATTTCCATCGATTTCTTACCATATCGAGTATACGAGCTTGGCGGAGATAAGTATTTTGAATTTTTTGCTCTTCCATACGATAAGCATAAAAATCCTTGTGATATGAAAGGTGTTTTATTTGATACTAATCGGAGTTACAACGAAAATTCAATTTGGTCAATGATGGATAACAGTCGACTAGAAGCTTATGGAGATGCAAAAAGATTTGTTCACTATGTTCATGTCGGGGATATTGTTTTCTTCTCTCATAAAGGATTTGGAATAATAGCCGCAGCTAAAGTTAAAGGTGAAGTAAAAGCCCATGCTGGTGAAACTCTTTACCGTGATGTTGAGTTTTTAACTCCTATTCCCAATAGTAAAGATAGTAAGTTACCAGCGATGCCATTTTCAGAAGTAGCTTTGAAAACAGATAAAAGTTTTTTCTGGGCAAGAACAATTAAAGTACCTTATTTGACTAAAACAGAAGCTCTGAGTTTAGTTGAAGAACTCAATAAATATTTAAAACGGACATAAGTCATTGCAGCAGGACAAATGACAGTTGGCTTTTGCTCCTGCGTCGCTATTTTAGCCAACTATTATTTGCCTCTTAGTGGGGCGTTAGCTTTCAGGAGTTAAATTTGAGCTGGGATCACGCATACGATGAAATTTCTTGTCCTTGTGGCAATGGAACATACACAAAAACTACATCAGACAACGACTGGGGGCAGTTCAAGACTAATTGGAGTATGAATTGTGCAGAATGTTCAACTAGTTTTAGTTTATATACTTATACGTATTATAGACATGCTATGCCTGCTGAAGGGCATCGATGGATAGAAACCACTAAACTAGAACGAGCTTTATCGTTAAAATATGAAGTAGAGTCCATAAAGAATAGGATAATATTTCTGGCTCATGAAAGGTACCTTGAACCTTTGCTTCAACATTTTGAAAGCAGTAACAAGAAAACAATTTGGGGGGCGTTTAACTCAAAGATTAGTTCTTTCAAAAGTTTGAATTCATTTTACCAAAGCACGAGTGGATGGAGTAAAGCAGAATATCTAGGAACGTTTTTTCGTGATAGGTACTTGGATGCAGTATTCTCATTAATTAAAGTAAGGGATAATGAAATAGATGGGTTAAGAAAGAAAGCTCATCAATTCGCTGAAGAAGCGGATGAATTATTAAGTGGTCGAGGATAGAAAGCTAACAACACGCGCTGAGGTGGACCACAACTATATTTTTCAGCTTAATGCGGCGTTGCCGATACAAAACCTAATCCAAACCTCACATTATAGATGATTTGTTAATGTCTTCTGTGTGGTAGCTACCGTCCTTTTTACATTGAATTTAGCAAGTTAAATTTTAATGTTCTATGATTTTATCCAAAGGACTTGTTAGTTCGCTTTATAGACATTAACTTTAAATATTTTGCCATATATTTTCTAATGAGTTGTAAAACTTATTTATGACCCAATATCGAAATTCAAGGGTATTAATGTTTATCTGACCCCATTTATTACTGAATTAAAATATTAATATCTCAAGGATAGTGTATGTATTTATCGAGTGTAACTGCTGAAAACTTTAGGGGGTTTGAGTCAACCCACGTCACTTTAAACAAAGGGTTGAACCTTTTAGTCGGTGAAAATGATGCTGGTAAAACGAGCTTAATCGACGCTGTTAGATTAGTTTTAGATACTAACTCAGCTGAGTGGGTGCGAATTAAGTATTCCGATTTTAGGACGGGGTCAACAAAACTAAAAATCAGTTTGAAGTTTTGTGGACTGGATGCTCGCGACGGCGGTGCATTTGCCGAGTACCTGACGTTTGAACAAGACGAATATGGAGTCACTCAAACTACGTTGCATATAACATTAACTGCTTCTATAAATGAGACCCAGGCGAATAATTCACAAGGTATACGAACTGAAATTCGTGCAGGCACCGATGATGAGGGGCCACATTTAGATCGTGATACGCGATTATATCTTTCTACTACTTATCTTAAGCCACTAAGGGATGCTGAGAATGAGCTTTCTGCAGGAAGAATGTCTAGGTTGTCACAACTATTAGGTAGTAAGAGCAGCATTGGCGGTAATGAGCAGGATATAGATCGGCTAATCACGATGGCTGTGCAGGCTAACCAAATGATCAAAGCTGATCCCTCGATTTCGACTGCCAAAAACAGTGTCGAAAAACTCCTAGAACAAATAACGTTCAAAGACACGCCTTTTGCTCCTGTGATTGACATGCTTGGCAGCAAGAATGTCGTGGATATGAGTGCAGCGGAAAAGAATTCAGCATTTAAAGCAATTGTGGAGCGGCTTACTCTTGGACTGAATGATACAGGTTTGTCCCATGGGTTAGGGTATAGCAACTTATTGTTTATGGCCGCCGAGCTAATGCTTTTAACACAGTCAGGTGAAGGCTTTCCACTTTTGTTAATCGAAGAGCCTGAGGCACACCTTCACCCACAGTTACAAATGAAGTTCATCCAATATCTTGTAGAAGAGCAAGAAGGTATACAGTGCATCTTATCAACACATAGCCCTAACCTCGCTTCAAAAGTGTCACTTGAAAATATAATACTGATGAATAAGGGGCAGTCATTTCCATTAAGGCGAGGGGCTACCTAGGCTGTCGAAATATGGCCATTTTCAACCAATTTCCCATCAATTTTTTTGACTTTTTTTGACATTGTTATAGTTTTGGGTGCTTGTTACATTTATAACTAATACAGACCTCAAATTGATGGAATAACACACTATTCAGCCGGTAAATGTTACAAAACATTAATGAAAACTGTATTTTGTCACTAAATGATAAACTTTTGCACAATTACGACAATCCAATAAGTAGCAAATTAAGTCAAAAACTGGTAAATAGGATAC
>JABSSK010000142.1 GCA_013214265.1 Saprospiraceae bacterium
CAAGAAAATCAACTAACCGACTTAACGGTAATTGGGCATAGCCTTGGCGGCACTATAGCCACTTGGCTAGCTAGTAGAGGTAATAACCTAATATCCAACATCATTTTGATCGATGCGTTACCAGCAGCCGGAGCACTTATGATTCCAAACTTTAATCCCGACAGCTTGGTATACAATAGCCCATTTAATAATCAGCAACTATTTATGAATGCAAAGGACTTCAGTAGTATGGCTACTACTATGGCGCAGGGTATGAGCATCAACCCGGAAACCCAAAAAAGAATACAAGACTGGATAATCTTAGCGGACAGAAAAACGTATGTGTATGGCTATACTGATTATCTTAAAATGGACCTTAGGGAAGACTTAAAAAAGATTTCTATTCCTGTAACAATCATTGCAGCGGATAAGCCATACGGAAAAGAAATGGTGCAACAAACCTACCAACAGCAGTATGCCAACTTGGCAAAATATGATTTGATCGTTGCTGATAATGCAGCTCACTTCGTAATGTTTGATAAACCAGAATGGTTTCTTCGACAAATTCAGCAATTCTTAGCCGTACACTAAATGAACATAGAAAAAGAATTCAATCAGATTTACCATGACCACGCACCTAAAGTATTCAGGTTGTGTCTGGGGTACGCTTCTGGTGATGAAGATTTGGCCAAAGAATGGCAACAAGAAACTTTTATTAGGGTGTGGAATCACCGGGAATCCTTTCAATCCAAGTCGGCTATCAGTACCTGGATTTATCGAATTGCGGTTAATATTTGTTTAAGTGATTTGAGAAAATCTAAACAGCATCTCCATATTAATGAAAGTCTTCTGCGTACCGCCGCAACGACCGAAGAAAACGATAAACAGGAATTTCAAATACAAAAATTATATAGCTGTATCCATAAACTTTCCCCTACCAATAAAGCAATTATACTGCTAGAACTGGAGGATATTCCTCAAGCTACCATTGCGGAAATACAGGGAATGGCATATGGTTCATTACGAACCCGATTGAACAGAATCAGACAATCACTTTTAAAATGCATACAAGATGGAAAATGACAAACTATCACAAATTTGGGAAAGCCAAACAAACAGTATAACCCTTGACAAGCCCAAAACCATCATTTCAAAAGCCCAAAAACAGCGTAACGGACAATTTATAACAATCGCTGTATTATCAATTACTGTGCTCATCCTGATTGCTTTTACGATAGCATATGCAGGCAACCGTTGGAATAACTTTACCCTCGGACTGATGCTAATGATCTCCAGCCTTATTTTTCGAATAATCTTGGAGTACATTACCATTTACCGGAAAAAAAGCCAGCTCGTTTCTTTGGATAATCGGTCCTTTCAAAAATATCTGGTAAAATATTATAGGATGAGGTTACGAATAAACTATATAATTACTCCCTTATGCTTTGGCATATACATTGTTGGATTCACGAAACTGTTACCATATTTCAAGAGCACATTTTCCGATGGCTTTTATACCTATATCATCATTTCAGGAATTACCTCACTTATTGTAATAGCAGGCATTATTATCAATACCATATGGAAAGAACAGGTGTTTCTCAAACAATTAAGCGTGTAACTACAAGCACGAAATAGACACAACTAAACGCAATAGCCACTAAGTTTATAAACGCATGCGTTCTGGGTAATATAAAATGGTTCCTTTTATAAAAGGCTAATGCCTAAAACCCTTTTCTCCGTACAGCTCAACATTCCCATTTGATTTGAATAGCAATGAGTCTATCATTAAGGGAATCTGAAAAATTACCTTTCCCCTAGCACGATGACAATATCTATTAAAACACACCCTCAGACGCTTAGGTACAAATTACAACGACTGCCAACAAGGAGACAAACCACTTCTTGGTAGAATTGAGTGTGACCAGAATACAATATCTGGATCAAAGAAAACTTTAGTAAATAAATTACACGCGTATCTCGCCTTTAACCATGAGTCTAAACGGAGCATACATAAATCCATTAATTTCCAAATACTCATAATTCAAACCCTCAAAAAATTACGACCAGATATTAATTAAAGACAATAGTTTAACGGAAGAGTAGCATATTCTTATACTCGTAGTGACATTCACCTTCATAACCTCAAATACTTATGGTTTTATGCGGAAGAAACCCCTCAGGTGATTACAAATCAATTGCCACCTATACATGATGACTTGATTTTAACACCCGAAACCTCTTTACACAATTATGTACTGCTAAGCCTATGGTGGGTTCAAAAATCCCCCAAAGGAATGCAGCATATCCCCAGATGAACATTATCATACTGATCTTTTAAATGATTCATCCCGATGCCTTAAGTATCCTTTACAAGAAAGTGTAAAAATTGTATTTTTCGCAACTACTGGACATCACTCTACAAACTAAAAACCACAGTGACCGGTATAAACAAAAAGTAAACACAAGAAATGAACACCTCACAAGAAGTACCTGTCGTTATTCTGAATGGATTCCTTGGATCTGGAAAGACTACACTATTCCGAAGCCTCTTGTCACAGTCCCAAACTAAGGATATCCCAATTTGTGCAATTGTCAACGACATGAGTGAACTGGATGTCGATGGCGAGTTGATTGGAACCACCAGTGTAGTGGAAGAGGACAGTAGCATCATGGAATCCATTTCTTCTTGTGTACTTAGCAGTAAGCAAGGAATCAAAAGGCTTGATCAGGCAATTCAGAAGTTGCTAATAAATCAAAATCCAGCTCTAATCATAATTGAGACTTCCGGAAGTTGCCATCCCATGCCACTTGTAGAATATTTCCAAAAGCAGAATCAAGTTAAACTATCCGGGTTATTTGTTCTCATAGATAGCCTAATGCTCTCTCATGATTTCAATTATGGCGAACGTCTCATTCCTCGAATGCAGCAGAATCTAAAAGAAGGAAAAAGAGATATTGTCAATTTAATGGTGGAGCAAATCCTGTTTTGTAGCCATTTGATCCTGACCAAAGCTGACAGAATTGATCAAAACAGACTACCTGATATTGCTACCTACGTTCAACAGATAAACCCCTTAGCATCAACCCATTCCGTAGAGTTTGGCCGACTCACCATTGAATCCTTATTTGAACTTGAAGGGTATGATTATTATAAAGTGGCTCAATTGGTCGATGAATTAAAACCAATACTGGAATCTGAGGAAACAACCGACAGACCATACAACATAACATCTAGGGTTATTAATGACGATCGCCCCTTTCACCCCCAACGGCTATGGGATACCTGCCATCAATACCTCGACAAACGAATTTATCGTAGCAAAGGTTTCTTCTGGCTAGCCAGCCGTGATAAGCATTCTCTGCTCTGGCAGCAAGCAGCAGGTGGCATTAGCCTAGAGTTAATTGGATTATGGAGAGCAGGGATTATTGAAGACGTGAACAATGGTCTTTTAGAAATCGAAATACAACACCTCAAAGAACTGGTCGCTAAAGAACCAGGCCGCTTTGGTGATCGACATTGTGACTTGACGGTAATAGGAGATAAAACACAAGTAAATCAATTTACCGATAAGCTAATGTCTTGCTTTCTTACTGATGAAGAGATAGAACACTGGAATGCTGGCCACCAATTTGATGACCCCTGGCCAAAAAATATAGTTAGCATCAAAAATTAATGTACTCTGCAATGATTATTATAATCTTGGTAATGCCTCGTACACCAAAGATGAAAATTCAGTTGGCCGGACAGAACACTGCACAATAGACAATGTATTCGACAATACGCGTGAAAATTGCAGTGTAACTTTCTCACAGAACTCATTTTTTAACCCAATAATCCCTGGAACAAATAGAATAATAAACACCAATTCTATCCCAAATCATAGTGTTGAAATCTTCGGGCTGGAACCAGGTTCCTTAAACCCAAATTCCATTTATGAACAAAACGAAACATACACAATTACCACCACCCCAACTGAAGCGTTCAATTTTACACCCCTATTAGGTTCCAATGGCATTGATTATTCTTTCAGCATTTTGTTCAATAGCATATAATTAGAACTCCCCGCAGCTGAACCATGGCCACATGAAGGTATCATGAGCCCAAATGTAAACTGGAAGTAGAACCTTGAAGCCACCAATGTAAACCTTGGGCTAAACTGTAATAACGCGCATATTTACAGCCAACTGGAAAATACCATTATCATGGTACACCTATGCTTTACCTAGATGGTTTAAATATCAAATCTAACCAAATGACATTAATTAGCTATGGTGCCGATAGCTTTCCAAACAACTACAAATATGCTTATTCCAACGCTAATGAAAGCAATTCTCCAATAGCTTAAATAACATCAAGCTGCCAATTCAAATCAGGAAACCGCCCAAGTGATAGAATTACCAAACCCTGCGATGTCTATAACGGCATTTATCCTAATGACTATACGTATACTAAAGGATTTGGAACATTGGATGAGACCAATGGTAGAAATGGAATCACACCTGAATATCTAAATGGAGCATACTACTAACTTATAACCGAAAACGTTCCAACTATTCTCAGATACTTTAGAGGTTCTCCTGCAAATAGTTTTAGTATCTAAATTATTATGAAGTACCTTTTCTTAATCGTTATTTTTCAATATCATTTGCTAAGAGTTATGCTCATTATAGCCAAAGACTCACTTTTCATTAGTTAATACCGAGAAAAGTACTGTAATAACAGTGCTCCTTCTGTGGACAATAATAAAGCCCATAGCTGAACACCAACCTGAACTAACTCTTCTTAAAAGCAAGGAGTGTCTAGCAGCACTATACGAATATATAAGAGCCAATCTTATCTTAATGGATCGAAAAGGCCTGAAGCTAGCCCTACTATCCCTTACAGAAAGTTGAACCTCCCACTAAAGCTAATCTGACCGCCCAAAGGCTTCTTCTTTCACTCTTATTGCACTCTACAGAATACATTATTAAGGCTAAGTATGAGAAGTTAGCAGTACTACCTCAAAACAATCATTAACAAAGGACTACGGTACCAGTAATACCACAACAAAACCTGATTACTTCCCACAATAAAGTACGGCGATTAATCTTTTATTCGAAAATCGTGGCAGAGTACTTTTGTTCGGTTCATACAGTCATCCTCTGTGCCCGTATAACGGCAAACAATCAAACCTTATACCAATAACGGAC
The DNA here is from genome assembly GCA_013214265.1 of Saprospiraceae bacterium. Lineage (GTDB taxonomy): Bacteria > Bacteroidota > Bacteroidia > Chitinophagales > Saprospiraceae > DT-110. The sequence continues at coordinate 5,173 of JABSSK010000142.1, forward strand.
TTCCTGTTTTATCAATTAAAACCATCTACAAAAGAAAAGTGACAATACCTGATTCTGTGCTAAAGGAGGTAGTGCTTATAGTCTATATGAACAATCATTTATATATTTAGCCCAAAAGCCATTCCATCGCAATAAACACACGTAACAGCAAAAATACCCATCCCACTAAAATACTTACAAGTACTATTAGCAATCATATTTTATTATTTTATGAAATACTTTTTTTTAATCATTATTATAGCCTCAGTATTACACCCAATTTATGCACAAGAACATGATAACCAACTGACATTGCTTGTTAGCTCCAGAGTTGATACCAGTTCTATCGATGTCAAATCCATTATTAAATTATACGAGAATTATTATCAATCCAGACCCGACTCCATATATGATAATCCATATTGGAACACAAAAGAAAAACAACTTTATAAAGATTTTGACTTCTCCAGAAAAAGTATTTTTCATGGTGGAATGAACGTACGTACGCTATTTCAATATTTCAACCCATTCGTAATGTCCGTAGAACCTATCGGTGAAAAATATGCAATACGGGTCCTCTTTTCTTCTAATACTACCAACCCCCTCTATGCAGGTTCAAAAGTATGGTGTATCCAAAAACTTCATGCCATTAAAGAAAATGAAAAATGGGTATTCGAAAATGTACTGGTTGAGTTGACTAAAGAATGGCGTTCTACCCAGAATGGGATGATCGAATATGTATACCCTCCACAGCACATATTTGATAATGAAACCTCTGATAAAGCCGTAACATTTTGCAAGCGTATCATGCAAAGATTTAATCCCAATTTCAATGACTCCATCAAATACTATATCACTAGTAGCATAGATGATATGGGTTTACTTGAGAACTTTGACTATTATTTTGCTGGTATAACCACCGGAAAAGCTCGTGAAGGTATGATCCTAACAAGCAAAGGAAGTGCACATTTCCCTCATGAATTCGTACACAAGCTATTACCCACTAATCCCAACCGAGGACTTGTAATTGAAGAAGGTTTAGCTGAATTCTTAGGAACAAAAGAAGACCCCGAAGCATACAGAAACAGAATGAATAAGTTAGCAACCGATCTGAAACATAACTCAGAAAAAATAAACTTCAAGTCCGTTGTTTCTCAATCAATGACCTTCAATGGATATCAAACCGCCTACCCTGCTGGTGCCGGCATTTGTGAACTTGTATATAAGTTAAATGGGGATAATGGACTAAAGCAGTTAATGCATGCCAACACCATAGGATATACCGACATTGTCAAAACCGTATGTGCCATAACCAATTTAACAGAATCCCAACTCGAAACCGAATGGAATAAAATAATGAATACATATTTTAACCAACCATAGCTATTACCTGTATCGTGCTTAGTAACCCTACTATACCATAGTTCACAATCCTTTGTCACCAAACTGTACCGAGTCGTTATCAGATTACTTGTATACAAACATCGAAATACACAATACGTTAAAATAGGGTGTATGAATTAAATCCAAATTTATGAAGATTCTCACCGTGGCAACAAAAGAGGAAGGATACTACAGTACCCTAAGAAGAACTGCGGTAGAAAATGGGTTTACTCTAAAAACACTAGGACAGGGTAAACCATGGAAAGGATTAGCATGGAAAATTGATTTATATCTCGAAGAATTAAAGAGGTATGAAAAAAGAGAACTTGTGATATGCGCTGATGGGTATGATGTAGTGGTCATTGGCTGCGCCACCGAAGTTAAAACTAAGTTTCTGAAAACCGGTCATCCACTTATGTTTTCGGGGCAGAGGTATTTCCCAAATCAAAAATGGATTCAAAAGATAGCTGACCAATTAATGAGCAATAGCAAAACCAATAACATTGGAAATCTCAATGCACATTTGGACTACAGCCGACCCTGCATGGGACTGCTGATTGGTTATGCAGACAACGTGACCAAACTTTTTGAGCAGCTACAAGAAATAGAAAGAAAAAAGAATATAGGGAATGACCAAATCCTTCTAAACATCTACTACCTCAATCATCCTGATCAAATAAAAGTGGATTCAACATGCCAGATATTTCAAAATCTATGGAGAACCAGAGGCGGAGTGTACGGAAAAATTACCACTAAAGATGAAAACTGTGAAGTCGATGTTTTTTCACCAATACATAAATCTGAAAAAAGAATTAGAAATAAAAAATATAAAACATTGCCTTGCTTTTTACATGGCCCATTTAATTTAGACATGGGCTTACTATTGAATGAAATGGATATAGATGCACCCAAATTAAGTATGTCCAAAGGAATCCAGTACTGGAAGTACAGTATAATGTACTATGTAAAAAGGGCCATTAGATTCTTTGTAGGATAAAGAAATCACCTAAAAAGTTAGCCCAGTAAAGTACAAACCCAAAGTGGAATCAGATTCCTTCTCCTATTTATACTGCGATACTATAAGCCATAAAATCATATGCTAAACTACTGAGTTACCATTATCATTCATCGCAAGGCTGAGGTCGTTTTTCACCCTGCACACCCTAAAACCCAATAAGCCACTAGTACATTTACTTAAAGGAAATAGAACTGAAATTCATATAAACCCTACTAGAATACAATGAATCTCCAAAGTCAAAAACCACAACTGTCAGCCACAGCTATAACTGTTAGTCCTCCCCTATTTAGGGTAATTTTGATGGAAATTACAATTAATGATGTGCGCATACGGTTACCCATATAACCAAATGTACATCCAGAAAAATGGAATATCAGAACAATCCGTGGGCGTATGCAAAATTCCATACAAGCTGTGTTAATCCTTAATGAAAATAATGTCAATCCAATGGACTGTTTTAACGTAGAAAATAAATAGATTTGCTTAAACTGATACTTGTTATGCTCATTTCAAGTATCCCCATGATCTTAAAAAATCCATACCAGCCACAACATTAGCCGTGGTAGAATTATAAAATGAGCCTCAAACCTTCACTCCTTTAGATACACCAAGGACAATACTTATCACGCAAGATGTTGGATAACTACATTCTTGTAAGATACCCTACCCTAATATGGTAAAAGGGAAAAACAAAAGTCCGTATTTCTACAGCGTAATGGGTGGTAAAACCACCTAATACCAGCGATCGACTAATGGAAAATGTTCGATAAGCAGGTGAAAATCGCCCCCCTTATGCTCTACATCCTAGCCCTAAGTTCTTCTCTGCAAATCAAATATCGCCAAACGAAAGGAGTGAGTACCTAGTAGCTTATCTCCTGCATTCATCAACCCCAGCAACCATCTTACAGATAAGAAAAAGTAGTTTATTATGAAAAGAGCTTTACTAATTGTATTTATTGCCTTATCCCAGCTTGGAAAAGCCCAAGACTTGTATGATATCCATACGCTCCGAGAAATTACAATCAAATTTTACGATCCTGATTATCACCAAACTTTAATTGACCGCTTCCATGCTGGCGACAGTAGGCGATTACCCGCTACGCTTGAGATGGATGGAATTGTTTACGATAGTGTCGCAATTCGTTACAAAGGTAACATCACCTTTATGATTACAGAGTGGTCAGAAGCTCAAAAATACCCTTTAAATATTGATATGAACGAACACATAAAGGGACAAAATTTAATGGGATATAAAAAACTAAAGCTAGGAAATTTATTTACAGACCCCACTTCCATCAGAGAAGCCATAGCCTATCAGATTTACCGTAAATATACTGTTGCGCCTAAAAGTAACCTCATCAAAGTCAACATTGGAGTAGTTGGTGAAGCAGCCTCCTACTATGGTGTTTACTCAAGTTCAGAATCAATTAATAAAGATTTCTTAAAAGAGCACTTTGACTGGAAAAAAGGCTCATTGGTAAAATGTGACCCTAACCCTGAAGCTGCTGATTCTACCTGCAACAATAGTGGATTGGGCAACGGTATTGATGGAGAGCAATTAGAAGCAAAACCTGACCTGGTCTGGTATGGGCCTGACAACTGCCAGTATTATTCCAATTACGATATGAAAACGGATCATGGATGGACTGATCTGGTGGAATTCATTGATGTACTAAATAATCAGGATGACCTGTTGTACCATCATCTAAATATTGATGGCGTTTTGTGGCACATGGCTGTATCTACGGTAATCCTAAACTTAGATACCTATTATGGGAAACATATACATCACTATTATATGTATAAGCATAAAGATGGGCTGTGGCATGTTATCCCATGGGATGTGAATGAAACCTTTGGTGGTATTGTGGGAACTCCTAGTGTCGCTGAGAACTGGGATGTTATAAAGTGGTTAAATCCAAATCAGTCCAATCGCCCATTAGTTTGGCAAATTCTAAAACATGATCGATACTACAAACAATATTTTGCCCATATCAGAACAGTGATAGAAGAAAACTTTAGCGAGGAAAATATTCGGTCTAAAGTAGATTCCATACAGGATTTGATTGAGCAAGCTGTTATCGACGGTCCGCATAAAAGATTTCCCGACGAAAACTTCAGAAAAAATGTAGCATATGATATTACACTTAATCACTTAGAGCGTTTCAAAAATTATGCAGGTATCCTCCCCACCGTGAAGCGGCGATTGCATTATTTGAGTACCCATCCTGAGGTGAATAAAACACCGCCATCATTAATGCATACTACACGAAATATTGAGATACCTGAAGAAGGTCAGGATGTTTGGGTTACCGCTGAAGTTACCAACGCCACTCAGGTAGATTTAATGATCTCAACCAATAAAGAATACGCATCATTTTTTGAACCATTCGAAATGAAAGATGATGGCTTAAATAACGATGGCGCAGCCGGTGATGGAGTGTACGGAGCACTAATTCCATTCCAATCACTAAATGAAGAAATTAAATATTACGTCAGAGCACAAAATCCTGAAGCAATGATCTTGGAACCAAGAAGAGCAGAGTATGAATTTTTTGAATACAAAGTTGAACCTGCTGGTACTACCACCAGTATGAATAATAGTACAACTTTGCAAAACTTATTTCATATTTATCCCAACCCAGCAAAAGGTCTTATTCATATAAACGGCCATTTAGATTCCTTGGATTCAATTCAAATATTTGATGTAGCAGGCAGATTGGTTTATCAATCCGTTAACCCTTCCAATAACGCCATCCCGATTGGTCACCTTTCCAGTGGACTATATGTAGTATCATTTACAACAAATCAAGGTTTAGAAATAAGAAAATTAATGATAAATAAATAGCCACTTTAATAGGCAGAATTTATAGTACCATCTGTTCAAAGTGTAGTATTACGTCAATAAAGAACCAACAAAATCACCAAACGGTAGGGCGAGGTTGGTAAAACCTACTTAGATACACTACGCATCTTGTTCGTGTACCGTTATTATACAATCCTACACGAAAGAATACTATAAGCTATAACCTGTATCCATCACCGGTTGGTGGAGTCTTTATCCTAACATATTGCTGCATTTTTGAACCTAAATTTTGAAATGCCTGCAAATAGTACATACATTATGTTAGTTGAGCCAGCTGATCAGAACGTTAGTATCCATATGCTAAGCCTCTCAACGATTCGTTGATAACCTACAACCGACTATAGTGGCCGCTAGTACCGATCAGTGCAGGTAATGAATAAAAAGTAGAATCATGAACGATTCAATATTTAGAAAAGATGGGACAGCTCAGGGCGTTGCAAAACAACGCTTGATAGAATCGATTGCTAGGCCTGACAAACGTATCATATTCGATTCTTATGCTGACAAATTTGTAGCTGGTTCCGGAATCATCAAACTGATGGGTCATCAATTGAGCGTTTGGCTAACTAAAATGTTTGCCCCAGGATTCCATGAGCACCTTATTTCTCGCACGCGGTTTATCGATGAATACGTAGAACGTGCAGCAACCCAAGGAGCGGAACAATACGTTATTCTTGGGGCAGGATATGATCTACGTGCACACCGACTCAACTTGCCACCAACGCTCAAAATTTTTGAGGTCGACCAAC
>JABSSK010000143.1 GCA_013214265.1 Saprospiraceae bacterium
GTCGAGGAAAGAAATTTGAGGTTGATTAGCATGGTGAACGGCACCCCCCACAAAAATGTAACGGCGGTCTTCCCAAATGGCGTAGTATAATAGTCCGGCATTGACATCCAGAAAGATATTACCATCGAATGAGCCAATGGGCTCCCCTGAATCCCGATCGAAATCGATTTCGAGATTTTGGCCATCATATTGATTGGAAAACCATAGCTCCTGGCTACTGATACGATATTGCCCAGCACCTACTTGGGCCCCAACCGACAGATAGTGTGAAGGTGACCTTGTTCCTCCTTCTTTGAGTTGCTTGAGATAAGCACCACCGATAGATCCGAAGCTTCTATTGAAGCCATTTTGCCCAGATAAATCATGAAACAGTAATGCACTTGCTGAAAATGCATCCCTGCGGTTGCGGGTTGGGAATCGAAGATCAACACCAGCGGCGTAGGTTTCAAAGGATGATCCATTCAAAACAGATGCAAAAAGAGAACGGTAGTTCAAATGGACACGGGTCTGGCCGTTAAAAACCCCTGAAAGGGCGGGGTTGAGTTGTATTGGCGCCTTATAAAACTGTGCAAAACGGGGGTCCTGGGTATGACCAGGTAAATAGCCTATCAGAATGAGGGCCAGAATAAAAAGAGGCTTCGTGTACAACCGTAAGGTTGTTTCAAACCGGCATGGCGTTGGTGTATTTCGAGTTGTATAATGCATATTATCCGGTTGTCGTATTATCGAATTAGGGCTGTTTGTCCTCGTTCAACCCCTTGAGAATTGTCGGGGTAGATGACTTCCATATACCATATATAAACACCGACGGGAGCGTCCTGCCCACGGAAAGTACCGTCCCAGCCAATAGGGTCATTGATGTCAAAATCTTCTCGTTGGTATACTAATTCTCCCCAGCGATCGAATACTTGTAGGCGCTCGATCAGGGTGCCCGTTTTTCCGTGTACAAGAAGCAAGTCATTGTTGCCATCCCCATTTGGTGTAAATCCGGTAGGCACCAAGACTACGCGTTCCTTTTCTACAATAATCTGGATACGATCACTGGCTTCACAGCCTACACTATCCATACCAATCACTTCATAGCTTATGGTATTTTCGGGGGAGGCTACAGGATTGGGACAGCTCAAACAAGAGAGGTTGTCACCAAAAGGAGCATACCATTCATAAAGGACTTGCCCTTGTGCTCCAAAAACAGAAACATCTAACTGCAGGGTATCGCCCCGATCGATACGTATTGTATTGGGTCCGGCATCAATCACAAACTGTTCGGGTTGTATGATCTCACTGCGTTCGAATAAAGTACACCCTTCACTATCCCGAACAAAGACATCATAGGTGCCGGCTGTTAGCCCAATAAGTAAAGGAGAACCTTGGTAATCGAAATTATTCAAGCTGTATGTGTAGGGTGGTGCACCACCGTCCACAGTCGCTATAATACCGCCGTCTCGTTCGCCAAAGCAGGTCACGTCTTCAGAGGCTAAAGTAACATTTATCGGAGGTGGATGATTGATGGTGACCATTGTTGCTTGTTCGCATCCTTGGGCATCCGTTATCGTTAATCCGTAATTTCCTGCAGCCAGCTGGGTGATCGTATCGCTGGTTTGGCCGTTTTGCCAAAGCAAGGTATACCCTGGTGTCCCACCTGATATTTGGGTGGAGGCTATTCCTGCCTGATCACCGAAGCAGCTATTATCGACCGTTTGGAAATTAGCTTGTATTCGTTCTGGTTCTTCAACGATTGCAAAGCCCGAAGCGAAACAATTGAAGGGGTCAGTGACTGTAACCTGATAAACCCCCGCAGCTAGATTACTAGCACTGATGCCTTCTTGATTTCCAGTTCCAGCGTCCCACTGGTAGACTAAATCGCGGTTATTAGATGTAATATTAGTGACTAGTGCGGTTCCGTTACTCCCTCCTGGGCAGGTAGCGGGGGTAGTTTCCAAGTCGAAGGTGATTCGTTCAGGTTCACGAACATAGCGGCTTGCAATTGCAGAGCAACCTCTGCCGTCCGTGACGGTTACTGTGTAGGTAGAATCACCGACAATATTGTTGATATTAGATCCAACCTGGCCTGTTTTCCAGACAAAGCGGAAGGTATTCAATTCAGAGTTTGGCCTGCCATCAACGAAGTTGATACCGATCGCTCCGTTATCGGAGCCGAAGCAAGAAGGAGCATTAACGATCATGTTAGGCACCATGTCGGGCAGATCGACAAGGGTGATGTCCTGTGTTTTTTCGCATCCATTCCCATCCGTAACACTAACGGTATAGGTTAGGGAATCGAGATTATTGGCAGTAGGTTCTCTCTGACCATTGCTCCAACGATAATTGTAATCACCACCACTACCACCGAGTGCCATGGCGGTAGCCTCGTTTTGTTGCTGGCCAAAGCACCCTAGTTTGGATTGTTCGATATCGATGGTTAAAATAATATCGGGCTCATCGATAAATGTAGTTGCTAGGGCCCGACAACCGTTTTCATCGGTTACCGTAATGCGATAATTACCTCGGGAAAGGGAAGAAGCAATGGATGTTATCTGCCCGTCCTGCCAAAAATAGTTATAGGGTTGCGTACCACCGGCTACCAATGCTTCCGCTTGTCCTTCATTTCCGTCCTTACATTTAGCATCAGTTGCCGTGATAGACACGGATAAAGAATCTGGCTGAGAGATAAAGACTGCGGTGTCCAGCGTACAGAGGTTGAAATCGATAATAGTTAGTCCAGTAAGCCCTGCAGGTAAATTGGATGCGGTAATTCCTATTTGAGCCAGGTCATCGTTCCAAAGGTATTCGTAAGGCCCGGTGCCTCCACTTACAAATATAGAAGCTTGTCCTGTTTCTCGACCGTAACAATCAACAGGTATCACCCGAAACGAATCCACCTGGAGTGGATCAGGTGCTTCCAAGTCGATGGTTGCGGTTGCAGTACACCCCCTTGCATCAGTAAGGGTAGCGCTGTAATTGCCAGTGGGTAGATTGTTTTGTAGGCTATCCGTGGTACCATCATTCCAAATAAAAGAATAGCCAGGTGTTCCGCCCTGAGCGTTGGGTATGATTTGACCGTCCATACCATTAGCACAGGTAATATCTGTTCCTTGTAGATTGAATGTCAATTCATCTGGTTGCCGCAGATCAAAAGCACTTACTACATCACAGCCATTGGCGTCGGTAATTGTAAGTCGATAAGTGCCAGCAATCAGGGAATCAATCATGGACGAGTCACTGCCATTACTCCAGGAGTAACGATAAGGCATAGTACCTCCTAGAGGTAAACTTTGCAGTTGACCATTCGCATCGCCAAAACACAAAATGGAAGCGGATTCAAACACATTTGCTCCCAAGCTATCCGGTTCCGTTATTTCAAAAAATACGGTATCGGTACAGAAGGTAGCATCTTGGCTAACAATAAAATAAGGGCCCGGGGATAAGTTCTCAAATCGAGGGTCTGCCTGAGGCTGTGAACTATTATTTAGAAAGTAGCGAAAAGGAGCACTGCCATTCAGGATACGTACTTCGGCAAAACCATTATCATCATCAAAACAGGTTATTGGACCGATTGAGCTGAGTTGGGTATTGAAAAGGCACTCCCCAAAAACACAAGAGGTGAATCCCGATTCAATGCGGCAAAAATCATCAGGGTTTAGGATTATTGGTAATACTTCCAGTGATAAACTATCACCCGGGCTCAGGCCATTTACCACCAGAAAAGTATCCACAAAGGGGTTGACTGTAGGTCGTGAAAATCCATTGATAGCAAGGTTCAAAGAAAAAGTGTTTACCCCTGGTGGTCGGTTCCAGGTGATCAAAAAAGCATCGGCCCCTTGCTGGTTACACGAAACAACAGGAGCTTCCAGTACCGGTACAATGGTTACTTCGACTGTATCTGTAGCAGAGCATCCGTACGTATCATTAATCGTTACGATGTAAGTAGCATCGATCGAGGTGTTAACTTCTGGGTTAGGGCAATCGGTACAGGACAGACCTGGGTCGCCAGTCCAGGAATAAGTTACTTCTTTTATGGAGTGGAAGCTAATGGACCAATCCATCAATTGCCCAAATTCGACGTCATCAAATTCGTCGGAAGTTATTAAGGTCCATGCCCCATTGATGGGTTCACCAATTAGGGTATTCCAATCCCCTTCTGGTAAGAATTCACCCCGGAAAGGGGCGGTACCATCAATGATTGAGATGGATGCGTTTGGTGTAAAACAGGTATTGGTGTAATTATCGCCCTGCCCTCCATTATTGGTACTTAATTCGAGTAATTGTCCGCTAGGGGAACGCAGAAATAAATTGATGTCCTCATCCCAATCGGTATTTAGGTTGAGGCAGATACTTTGGATTTGTGTGAAAGGGTCCGTTATCGTATCCTGAATGATTCCTGAAACCTGTATGGTGTTTTCATAAGGTGATTCTGGAGGATGGTTAGCAAAGCCCAGTGCATACTGGGGGTTATTAAGAAATGTTATTGCTGTATCGATAGGTACTGTACCGGCAGCGTCGATGCTTAGCGTTTCATCGCCACAGCTATTGATATCTGGGATCGGAGGGTACTGCATGTTACAATCGAGGCAGGTAGGGTCAGTAAAGGGTTTGATAGGCACTTGGAGGGTCGTATCGAAGGTACATCCGAAGTCATCGGTGACTTCATAGTCGAAATAGGCTGTACCGGCCAAGGTAGGTAGAGCAGTGATCTGATCAGATTGCAGACTAGTAATGTAGTTGTTGTTGGTCCAGTTGCCGGATATCAGATTGGGGGAGAATGTTTCTTGATTTTGGAACAAATTGGTATCAAAGTTAAGGCTCCACCCAAAGTAGTATCCATTTTCATCGGTGTTCTTATCGATTACTCTGAGTGTCCAGGGGCCGTTTAGCGAGCATCCAATAAGGTTAGAGAATGAATTAAAAGGTTGGTATGTACCGGCTGGTAATGTATCTAAACCAGATTGATTGAGGAAGTCCGTCCAATTTGGATTACTAGCGGTCTCTGACCAGCAATACGTAAAAGGTTGGCCTGGTTGTAAATTGAACGCATCGTTATCAACCGGATTACCTAGTATTCGCGGTGCACCTCGATCGGTAGGTGCCGCTTGGAGTAAGAGTTCGGTTCCGTTAGGACAGATTAAAGTGATTTCGAGGTCATTCATCCAGGAATGTTCTAAATCGACACATACTGAGGCTAGGTCATTGACACTGGTGATGGTTTGGCCAGGGGCAAAGGATGAGATGTGCAGGGTAGTTTCGTACCCGATGCCAATACCATCTGGCAGGGCAATGCGTTCAATGGTCCTGGGTTGGCGGTTTAGTATACCCGTTCCGGAGTTAACCAGCAGATCGGCTCCTGGGGCTTGACCATTAATACCTGCTTCCAGATTTAATTCCTGGCCTGCACATACCGGAAGAGTGGCATTGGTGTTAATGGAAAACTGAGGGCGTGGTGCTACTCGGACTTGTTGTTGGATACGGTTGGTATTGGTACATCCGAAGGGGTCGGTTATGGTTAAGCTGACATTGTATGCTCCGGATTCATCAAATCGATAAGAAACCGTACGTCCAAAAGCGAAGTCACCATTGCCAAAGTCCCATTTAAATTCACTGTTGGCATTATTATGTTCGTAAGACGTTCCATTTTGTGGATACAGGCCTGATCCAAAAAAGAAGACACGTTCTCCTGGACAGATATCAATGGTGGGAATTGGATTTGACGATGCTGCTGGGCGGGTGGAATCAAGCTGAGCAGTTATATTCTGGCAGGCAAATATACAGTTTATTTGGGCACTCCAGCCTGCTGCTTGCTCAGCTCCATCAGAAGAAAACGATACGGTCAGGCACCCGCTAGGGTTAGCGGCTGTTGCTCTGACTTGAAAAGAGGAAGCATGATCAGGGCCTTCGAAACATGCCAGTTGTGGGGCTGTAGTATTGGTGCCATCATAAAAGCACAACTGGTCGCCTGCAGCCAACTGGAGGTTAAAAAAGTCGAGCGCCACATGACTTCCAGAAGTTCCTCCTGGGCAAATGGTAGTGACCAAGGATTGATTAGCCTGATAGTTACCATTTTCGCCTCCGGGGTCTGTAAAAAAGCCTGCACAACTATTAATTGTACCATTGGTCATAGGGGTAAATTGAGCCCATGATGACTGGGTTAACAGGAAACAAAACACGGCTATAAAAAAAATGTAGAAACCGGTTCTCATGTATCGTTTATTTTCAGCGGCGCACATCATGGAAATGATGAGCCGATATCTTAGGATTATTTCCCCAAGAGGAACGTATTTTTTACCTGCTGGCAATATAAAAAGATACATTTTTTTTACACGTATAAATGAATAATGGTAAATCGAGGGTATCCGTCTTCGAAAACGCCTATTTAACAATAGAGTCCCTGTTTTTTGGCTATTTTGGATTTTTTTTAATCAACAGTTTATCTATGGCTATTTTGGATGGAAGAGCTTTGGCGAAAGCCATACGGCAGGAATTAGCTGATCAAGTAAGCGTATTGGCAGCTGAACAAAAGCGCTCACCACACTTGGCTGCTGTATTAGTAGGGGATGACCCTGCGAGTCAGGCTTATGTACGTAACAAAGTGCGTTCCTGTGAAAAAGTAGGTTTCCAATCGACCCTTATTCGTAAGCCAGGTACGATTAGTCAGGCCGAACTGATGGCTATTGTCCAGCAATTAAATGCAGATGATTCGATCGATGGATTTATTGTGCAGCTTCCTTTACCTAAGCATCTGGACGATACTGAGATCACGTTAGCGATTGATCCGGCCAAGGATGTAGATGGTTTTCATCCGGTAAATATAGGACGAATGGCTCAGGGACTTCCTTGTTATATTCCGGCAACACCATTGGGTATTATGGAAATGCTGAAAAGATATAATATTGACACTCAGGGTAAAGAAGTGGTGGTGGTTGGTCGAAGTAATATTGTTGGCACGCCCATGAGTATTTTGCTATCCAGAAAAGGCAATCCGGGTAATGCGACGGTTACTATGTGTCACAGCCGTACCCAAGATTTAGCTGCTCACGTACGACGGGCGGATATTGTAGTGGCAGCTATTGGTCGGCCGGCCTTTATTACAGCCGATATGATCAAGCCAGGGGCCGTGGTTATTGATGTAGGTATTAACCGAGTTGATGCGCCTGAAACGGACAAAGGGTATAAGCTAATTGGAGATGTCGATTATAAAGTCATTGCTCCACAAGCGCGTTGGATAACACCAGTACCAGGGGGCGTAGGCCAGTTGACTGTGGTATCTTTATTAATGAATACGTTACGGGCTTATCGTAAGGAAGTATATCCTTAGCCTTTAAGGAATCAATATGATATGGACTATGTACAAATTGCTTTAGTGCTACCGTCTGGGGATAAAAGGGACTGGCTGCTAGCTGAATTATCAGAAATGGGTTTTGAATCTTTTCAGGAAGAAGATGATCAGCTAATTGTTTTTCATCCCCAAGCGGATTGGGATCAAGGGATGCTTGCTATTTCGTTTCGTGATCTGGCTGAGCAGCAGAACCTAAGCTGGTCAGTAGCTACTATTGGTGCTCAGAATTGGAATGCACTTTGGGAGTCCAATTTTTCGCCTATTCGGGTAGGTGATTTTTGTGGAATCAGAGCGGATTTTCACCCGCCTCAGACTAATATTCAGTACGAAATTGTGATCAATCCGGAGATGGCTTTCGGGACAGGGCATCATGCTACGACCCATATGATGATCGAATTGATGTCAGGCATAGTTTTCACACAAAAAAAAGTACTGGATTACGGTACAGGTACGGGTGTATTAGCGCTATTAGCTTCCTTTTTAGGGAGTGTAATTATCGATGCAGTTGATATAGAAAAGGCAGCTTTTGAGAATACCCAAAAGAATGCACAACGCAACCAAGTTGATAATATACGGGTCATTCATGGTACGCTAGAGTCGGTGGTTGATGCGGGTTATCAAATCATCTTAGCTAACATAAACCGCAATGTAATACTAGATACGTTGCCTGCGTTACGTAATAAGATAGAAGCTAACGGAATACTATTGGTTTCTGGCATTTTACAACAAGATCAAGAGCAAGTAGAACAAGCTGCTATCCAAGCGGGTTTTATCCTGAAAGGGCAATTAGTACGAAATGGCTGTGTCGGCATGGTGTTCTCTTGTGCTTAAGATGCAAATGAAAGTAAAAGGACCATCTAGAGAAGTCATTCAGGAATAAGCAGAGGATTACCGGGGCTATTTTGTACTAGTGGGGCTTAACTTTTTTGTTCTGAAAGGATGTTATTATGATAAAATCGATTTTCCTATCCCTGATAATTGGAATATTGGGTGTTACAGTTTATGCTCAGCGCCCGGACACTTTGGTTATGAATCCACGTGGGTTTATTGAAGGATTGGAGCCATATCTGACCACGATCAAAGACAAAGCTATAGAAGAGTCGTTTTCGGATTTTTCTGATGTTATGCTTTCTGGGGCTTTTACAGAGGAGGAGATGGTACGCATCCATAAGTTGAGTAACCACATGATTGAGGAGCGCCTAAGTTCCAATCCTTATTTTGTTAATTATATTAAAGGACTGGTTGCTGTGCGCAAAGTTCCGGAGACGGAACGCTTATTTATAGAATGGCATGATGTGCTCGATACATTACTGTCGCCTTTGGAGAATCGGACGGTAAGAGATTTTAGTTCTTTTTTGCAGTTTAGTCAGCGTTTCTTTTCAACTGGTTTGCTTCGTACAGCCGGTACCGGGTGGAAAGTTGATGGAGAGGCCTTTTCGATACAGTATACTGATCAGGAACCTGTAGTGATTTTTCCGGAAGGTAATCTGATTGGTAGTCGAAAAGCAGATACCTTGCAGATACTGGAAACCAGCGGGATGTTTTTACCGCTTGAAGGAAAGTGGATCGGTCAAAAGGGTAAGGTAACTTGGGAGCGTGCTGGTTTGGGGTCGGAGGTATACGTAACCTTTGACACTTTTTCCATAGATCTGCGGCGGTCGCTATTTTCCATAGATTCCGTTTGGCTTACTTATCCGCTTTTTTTTGGTGAGCGACCTATATTGGGGAAATTTACGGACAAAGTAACGGTCAATGCACAAGCCACATCATACCCTCGATTTACTTCAGCTGACCGCTCATTAATCATTGATAATTTTGCGACCAATATTTCTTATCTCGGAGGTTTTTCGATGGAAGGAAATACGATTTACGGATACGGAGACGGAAAACAGAAGGCTCAAATTCAAATTTTCAATAATGCTCAGAAATTGGTATTTAAGGGGCGGTCCGAACGATTCATCATACGGCGGGAAGAGCAAATTGTAGGACAACAGGTGGATATGGCTTTTTATTTTGATCAGGACTCTATTTATCACCCTTCGGTGAATATACGGTACCGAGTGCCAGAGAAAAAGCTTGAGTTGACTCGAGGCGATAGGGGTGCTGATCAAAGTCCTTTTTACAGTAGCTTACACAAAGTGACACTGGACGCTAATGATTTGGTTGCTTTTGTGGAACGGGACTCCGTGCTAGTTGGTTTGGAACGGCGAAATATGGTAAGAAAGACACCACTTAAGCTACAGAGTTTTCAATATTTTGATCTTGGAGAGTACCAATCATATCAGGGTTTGTTGACTGCTAATCCGATAGCCCTGCTCAAAAGAGCAGTAGCGGACTATGGGGATGTGATTAATGCGGACTTATTGGCTGAGAGATTAAACGAACGTTACACATCGGAAACCATTACCAAACAATTGTACGAATTGGCTTCGGATGGATATATCATCTACGATGCGGAGGAGGAAAAAGTCTATGTCAAAGAAAAAACGCTACATTTTGCTGATGCGGTTGATGACCGGGTAGATTACGACAATATTGATTTGGTTTCATCGACCTCTCGTATCAATGCTGTGATTGATTTACAAGATAAAGGCATTTACATTTCAGGGGTCAAGGATTTCGAGTTAAGTCCACGACAGAAAGTGGCTATTCTTCCTCAAGATACGAGCCAACTGGTATTACTTCCGGGTCGTGACATGGACTTTGGTGGAACAGTCATGGCTGGTTATAGTCAAATTGATGGGCGGTCTTTCCATTTTGATTATGATAAATTCATGTTACAACTTGATAGCATTGATACTTGGCGCATGTTCATCCCTCAGGAACGTCCGATATCCAACCCGAACACGGATGCTTTTTCTTTGAATTCAATTATAGAATCTTTCAGTGGGCAATTGGTTATTGATGCCCAAACCAATAAGAGTGGTAAACAGAATATTCCCTTATTTCCATTTTTAAGATCGGACAGTAAGTCGTATGTCTATTATGATTCTGATTTTGTAAAAGATACGGTCTATGTTCGGGATAGTTTTTATTTAACATTGGAGCCATTTACTTTCAATCGGTTAGATGATTACACAGAGGAGGATATTTCTTTTTCTTCCTCACTGGTTTCGGCGGGTATTTTTCCTGACATCCAAGAGGAGGCTCTAGTACGCAAGGATTACAGCCTAGGTTTTGCGCATCAATCGCCCGAAGAGGGGTATCCTGTTTTTGGTGGCAAAGGACAGTATACGGGCGTAATTGACTTGAGCAACCAAGGGTTGAAGGGGATTGGACAACTTAAATATCTGGGCGCACAGATTGAGGCGGAGGATTTTATTTTTCGGCCTCTTGAGGTTGAAGCGAGTGCAAAGGCTTTTGACTTAGCGGAGGACCGAACGGGGGAAATTGAAGTTCCTCAGGTTCATGGGGATGATGTAAAAATCACTTGGAAGCCTTACAGTGATAGTATGATTGTACAGTCTGTTGGGGATACGCCTTTTGCGCTTTTTCAGACAGGTGACCATAATCTGCAGGGAGAGTTGGTGCTTACACCTGGTGGGGTTCAAGGGGCTGGAGTTTTTGACTGGCCATTAGCTAAAATGACATCGGAAGGCTTTTCATTTGGTGCTTTTTCTGCAGAAGCGGATACGACTGACATTCGTATAAAAGCACTTGAGGAGCAGAATATGGTTGCTATCCAGACAGAAGACATTAAAGGGCGTGTAGATTTTGACGAAGAGAAGGGGTATTTCAAGGGGAATCAAGCATTTCTTACGACTGACTTGCCCTACAATCAGTATCGGACCAGTATGAAAGAATTCGTT
>JABSSK010000144.1 GCA_013214265.1 Saprospiraceae bacterium
CATTAACCAATCCGGGGCGCAACCGGAAGTCATATTTGATGGGGGGTCCGTTGTAATGTCACCCGATGGAAGTATTTTCGAAGAGCTACCTTACTTCCAAGAAACCATAAAAACCTTTGATCTGCAAAAGGTCATGGATGGTGGTATGAATACTGTTCAGCCCAAAAAGAAAATTGCCTTAATTCATGACGCATTAGTGCTTGGTATCCGCGACTATTTTGGCAAACTAGGCTTCTCAAAAGCCATTCTTGGCCTTTCTGGTGGAATCGATTCCGCAGTAACAGCCGTTTTAGCCGCACATGCTTTGGGTCCGGATAATGTGCGATGCTTACTCATGCCCTCACAATTTAGCAGCAACCACTCAGTAGATGATGCCCGTCAATTAGCACAAAACCTAGGCACACAATATGATATTCTGCCTATCCAAGGGATATATGATCAGTTCCTTGACACATTAAAACCACATTACTGGGCCACCGATTTCAACATTGCCGAAGAAAATATTCAGGCCCGTATTAGAGGGATGCTCAATATGGCTTTCTCCCATAAGTTTGGCAACATCGTACTGAATACTTCCAATAAAAGCGAAATGGCAGTTGGATACGGAACCCTTTATGGTGATCTATGCGGCGGACTGTCTGTGATCGGCGATGTATATAAATCTGATGTCTTTCGCCTAGCCAGATACATCAATAGGGACACCGAAATTATTCCTGAAAATACAATTATCAAACCCCCTTCTGCTGAACTTCGCCCCGACCAAAAAGACTCTGATAGCTTACCAGAGTATGAAGTGCTTGACGAAGTACTATTCCAATACATTGAGTTGCGAAAATCACCACAAGACTTAATTGATCAGGGCTTTGATGAAGTACTCGTCCGCCGTATTCTTCGGCTGGTAAACATCAATGAATTCAAGCGCTACCAAACAGCTCCCGTTTTGCGGGTTTCCCCAAAAGCATTTGGTATGGGCCGAAGAATGCCTATTGTAGGAAAATACTTAAGCTGATAAATCAGCTTAACTCTTTATGGAGTACCTCCAGTAAGTAGTCAACTTTATCAGGATGCGCAGTGTGTCCCATCAGTCCGATGCGCCAGATCTTACCAGCAAAATCACCAAGGCCACCACCTACTTCCAGATTATACTTGTGAAGTAACTTTTGACGTAAGTCACTTTCTTGTATACCTTCCGGTAAAAACACAGCATTTAGCTGAGGTAGCCTAAACTGTGGTTCAACAAGGTATCTAAATCCTAGTGCCTGCAATCCCTCACGTAAACGCTCGTGCTGCTCTTGGTGACGCACCCAACTGGAATCTAAACCCTCTTCTTGAAGCATTAATAGCGCTTCATGAATACAATATAAAGCATGAACTGGAGCGGTATGGTGATAAGAACGCGATTGGCTACCAGTACCCCAATACTGCATGACCAGATTCAAATCAAGAAACCAGCTCTGCACTGGAGTTTTCCGTTTTTTAATCTTTCGGGTAGCCCTCTTACTAAAAGAAACAGGTGACAAGCCAGGCGTCGCCGATAAACACTTTTGGGAACCAGAGTAAATTGCATCAATACCCCAGTCATCAACCAATACCGGAATACCCCCCAGAGAAGTCACTGCATCTACGATAGACAAACAACCATATTGCTTTGCCAGTCCACTGAGTACCTTCGCATCAGAACAAACTCCAGTTGAGGTTTCAGCATGAACAAACGCAACTATTGATACCGAAGGACTGGCCTTTAACGCTTCTTCTAACTGATTAGGATCAACTGGTCTACCCCACTCTGTATCAACGACAATGGGAGCCCCACCGCAGCGCCTAACATTTTCGATCATACGACTTCCAAACACACCATTCCGACATACAATAACCTGATCGCCTGGCTCCACTAAATTAACAAAACAGGTTTCCATGCCAGCCGATCCCGGAGCCGAAACCACCATGCTCAGTGTATTTGTCGTTTGGTATGCATATTGAACCAAACGTTTAACCTCATCCATCATATTTATAAAAGTAGGATCTAAGTGACCTACCGTAGGCCGACTTAGTGCTTCTAGTACCCTAGGATGAATATCTGACGGACCTGGCCCCATAAGTCGCCTCCCAGGAGGATGAAAAGACTTGATCGGCTGAATAAGCAGTTTTTCGGGAAGTTCCATACACACAATTTCTTTGCTTAAAATATATCGCTAAAGCTTCATATAAACAACTTCAACCCCATACCGTTATACGGTATCTAAAAAAACAAAGGCAAAGAGTTCTGAATAAAACACTTTCGCCATCTATAATATCCGAATTGATCATCATTCATTTTGGAATTCGTACTCAGTTGTCTGGAAAAGGACTTAATAAAAAAAGAATTATTATCACTTTAGCCATTGATGTCAACATCCAAATCAAATACGGTCATCCTTTTATTTGCCAGGCGGCCAAAAAGTGAAGCTCTGGCTAAAGCTGTTGTTGGAAAATACAGCACTACCCTTTGGAAAAAACTCTACAACCAATCCATCCTTGTTCTTAAAAAGTCTGGATTCCATTATCTAGTTATCGATGAAACCCAACAACAGGGCAGATCATTTGGTGAAAAACTGGATAACGCCTTCCAATATGCATTTGGTTTAGGATATGCAAAAGTAATCGCCATAGGAATTGATGCTCCTGACCTTAGTGTACAAAACCTAGTCAACTCAAACCAAATACTACATACAAATGACTGGGTAATTGGCCCCGATAAGCGTGGCGGCACTTACCTAATCGGTACCACACAAAAAGCTTTTGCTACCCTAAAAGGATTCAGCTCTCTACCCTGGCAATCTTCAAGACTGTTGTTATCGCTTATTCACATTTTAAACCACTCCGATAAACAATGGTCTTGTTTGAAGCCAATAGTAGATCTCAACTCATACGCTGATGTCATCCAATGGATGGGTAAAGTCCTTCAGGTTGGTTGGATAAAAGATATCATGCTTGTACTGTTCAAGCCCCAAAAGGCACACTACTACTCTATCCTGAATCATCCAATCTACTACAGGCCTTTTTTGCTTTTGCGCGGACCTCCTACACGATAGCAATTAATAACTTCCCTTTTTTCTTATCAAAACCCATTTGAATAATCCATTACACCTAATCACCTGTAATGATCAAACTTTAATGGGGCGTTCTTTCATCCTAATACATTACCATATGCGATACGCATTACTTCTCATTTCATGTTTCTTAGCAACACACTTAACCGCTCAGCAAGACTTACGTGTACAGGTAACAGACTATCAGGCTAACCAACCTGCATCCAATGTAATTGTAGAATTGATTAATACCTCAAGAGGAATACAACTAAAGCTGACTACGGACGAACAAGGCATAGCACTCTTCCGTTCACTACCAGCCGTCGATGGTTTTCAGATATTCATTCGCGAAACAGATCTTTTCCTAGAATCCACCTCCGATATTTTTGGTATTCGATCCAATCAAAATCCAACTATTGATCTGCTCTTACTAAGCAAAAAAAGCTACGATCTCACCCCAGTAGATATTGTCGCCAGGCCAAGTACCCAGATCAATCGAACCAACGCCGAGGTAGCTTTTGAATTACAGCAAAAGGAAATCCAAGAACTTCCTGTCGAAGGTCGCGATATCACTCGTGTTCTGTATCGACTACCTAACGTTAGCCAGGCCACCGGTTTCTATCCGGAAGCACCTAACGTATCCATCAACGGAGCCAATTCCTTATTCACTTCTTACCTGATTGATGGGTTTGACAATAATGAGCGGTTCTTAGGCGGACAAAAGTTTGCAATCCCTAGCGGATTTGCCAAAAACATTACCGTTCTAACCAATAACTACTCTGCAGAATATGGCCTGACCGGAAATGGCGTCATAAATATTACTTCTAGGTCCGGCACCAATAATCATTCAGGAGAAGCCTTTTTCATTACCCGGCCAGGTCCAGTTATTGACGGTGAATCTCTTTATGCACAACGTGACCTATCTGGTAATCAGGTAAAGGATGGCTTCCAACGCTATCAAGGAGGAGTTGCACTAGGTGGTCCCATAAAAAAGGACCAGACTTTCTTTTATGTTGATGTTGAGCATACAACAGATTTGAAAGACAACTTTCTTGTATCCTCTCCTTTGAGTGTAGCTGAAACCGTTAGAGGCAATAATCAATTTACCTACTTATCCGGAAAAATAGACCACAAATGGTCCAACGCTTTTCGGTCGTCTATTCGTGCCAACGTTGGTATAGTTAGTATTGAACGCCAAGGTGGCGGGCTTGAAGGTGGCGTAACTTTTCCCTCAGCAGGTAATGCGCAGGATAGAAACTCCCTTTTATTAGCATCGAAAAACACCTATGTAGGAAAAAATTTCAGTGCAGAAACAAATATTCAATTCGCGCGCTTCCGATGGAACTATGCACGCCCTAATAACGAAGGCTCTCCCCAGGTTGTCGTCCAGGGTCCCAGTGGTTCAACAATTGCGGTACTCGGACACCCCGGATATATCTTTGATGCAATAGAGAACACCCTGCAATTTCAGCAAAAGTTTAATTATTACGCTGGGCGACACACCTTAAAAGCAGGTATTGGAATTATTAGTGCCGACCACAGTCTATTTGGTGGAGGAAATGAAAACGGTGCCTATACCGTAAGGCTCAATAACCAGCAATTACAAGCCGTACGTGCTCTCAACCGAGGTAGTAACCTATCCGTAACAGATATTCCCAATAGTGTTGAGGTACTGAATTACAATGTAGAATTACGACCTGCATCATTTGGCACCCAACAAACTATTTATTCCGCTTATCTCGAAGATCAAATTGAAGTAAACAACAAATTACGCCTGACTTTAGGACTGAGATATGATTATGACAACCTCTCTGTTGGTGGAGGAACTAAAGGGGATTACAATAACTTGGCACCACGCATAAACGCCAACTATAAACTGAGCCAACGGTCGGTTCTAAGAGCAGGATATGGTATCTTTTATGATAAAGTCCTATACGCTATCTATAGTGATGCTTTACAGCAAAATACTACGTCTGATGATTATCGAGCCCAATTACAAGCATTAATTGATCAGGGCATTCTCCCTTCTGATACAGATATTGATGCCATTACCTTTGATGGGAACCTAACTGCTAGTACATCTAATACCACTTACCTTAATGGTCCAACTCCCGATCAACTTCAGGAACAAAGAGAGGGTGTTTTTAGTAATGAGAGAAGAATTCTAAACCCCAATGGATATGATAATCCATTCACGCATCAATTCACTCTGGGATACCAATTACAACTGGATAATGATCGTTTGTTCTTTGTTGATTTGGTCCATAACCGAAGTGAAAATCTGTACCGTCTACGTAACCTCAATGCTGCAGCCAGCTATTCAATAACCGCTGATGATGTAGCCAATACGAATAATCCGAGCGATTTGGTGCGAAGTGTTAGTGATGCTGATGCCAGTCGACCCATCCCTATAATTGATGGCAGTTATGCCGTAATCGATGGCCAACGTCGTAATGGCGTAGCACGTAACGTGGTCATTACCGAAGCGGCGGGCCAGTCTCGATACTATGCAGCCAGCTTTAACTTCCAAAAAGCACGCGGTATGGACAACTATAGCTTACGCATTAACTACACCCTATCCTTTCTGGAAAATAATACGGAGGATATTAATTTTCGTGCTATGGATAGTAACAATTTTGCCGACGAATGGGGGCCATCCATTAATGACCGTAGGCATATTATTAACAGTATTTTCAACTACTACCCTACAGATAATCTAACAGTCACATTGGCTGGTCTTATCCAAAGTGGTCAGCCCATTAACAGAATACCGGATGCACGCCAGTTCGGCACAACCGACTTAAATGGTGATGGATCCTCTTTTGGCGATGCTTATGTAGGCAACAGTGATAGGTACCCTGGAGAACACCGGAATAACGATCGGTTACCATGGGCTAATACCTTGGATGTGGCCTTGCAATACCTGATTCCGGTTGGTAGTGGCAAAATCGCACTACGAGCCGATATTTTTAATGTTTTTAATGCCCAGAATTTGAGTGGTTATAGTAATAATGCGACACAATCGAATCAAATCCAGCCAGGGCCACGAGACGGAGGAATCTTAATCAGAAGAAATGCCAGCGCACCGAGACAATTCCAATTCGGATTGAGCTATTTTTGGTAAAATCATTTGGACAAGGCCTTAGCAGGCCTTGTCTTTCTTAATCAATTGATATGAATTATCTTCCTGTATACATACTAAAAGGAACCCTAATTCTGACACTAACCGGATTGCTAGGGTTAAGCTGTTCCCGAAACGCTTCTGATGCACCGCAAGTAGATCCAAGAAATATGCCTTGGGAAGAGGTAAAACAGTCAGCAAATGGCCAGACTGTTGACCTAATGATGTGGATGGGCGATCCTCAGATCAATACCTACATGAGCCAATTTGTCAAACCTGCTTTGCAGCAACAATTTGGTATCAACTTAAATATTATCAATGGGCAAGGTAATACCATTGTACAAACAATGCTGGCAGAAATACAGGGAGGCCAAAAAAATAGTGCCATTGACCTCATGTGGATAAATGGAGAGACATTTTATCAGCTCAGGCAAATTAATGCATTATGGGGACCATGGACAGAGAAAATACCTAATGCTCAATACATAAACTTTGCTAACCCTTTTATTGGAATCGATTTTCAGCAACCTGTCGACGGCTACGAATGCCCGTGGGGAAACGTTCAGATGGCATTAATCTATGATTCTGTAAAGGTCGATTCCGTACCTGCATCTCCTAGTGAATTGCTCAATTACGTAAAGGCTAACCCCGGTACTTTTACGATCGACAATCAATTTACCGGGCTTACCTTTCTAAAATCATTACTGATTAATTTTGCCGGCGGCCCAAAAGCATTAGATGGGCCGTTCGATGAAGATAAATACCAAGAAAGTGCTGCTATGCTATGGTCCTATCTCCAGCAAATGAAACCCTATCTGTGGAAAGAGGGTAAGACCTACCCTGAAGGCGTAGCACCAATGCACCAAATGTTCGCTACCGGAGAATTACATTTCACCATGAGTAATAATGATGCTGAGGTTGATAATAAAATTCGTCAAGGCCTCTTTCCAAGTACCGCCCGCGCTTACGTCTGGGAAACAGGTACTATTCAAAATACGCACTACATGGGTATTACTCAAAACGCCAAGGATAAAGCTGCAGCTATGGTAGCAGTTAACTTTTTAGTTTCTCCGGAAGCTCAATACGAAAAAATGAACCCTACCGTTTGGGGTGATGGTACCATACTTGACCTAAATCAACTGCCTACAGAATGGCAGAGAAAATTTGCTCGAATTCCTGGTCGCGTCCATGCACCCAATCGAAAAGATATCCAAGAGCGAGCACTTCAAGAGTTAGCTCCAGAGTATATGATTCGACTTGCCAAAGATTTCCGTACGCATATGATCAACTAATATGAGCTATCGGATGCTAAATCAATGGGTAGGACCCATTATTTTTATTGCCTTAAGTGTAGTACCTCTTTTACTGGGTATAGGCTATGCCCTTTTATATAGCCTTGGTCTTACCGGTATTATAAATAATGGTTTTACCCTTGCCCACTGGCATACCCTTTTGCAAGATGCCTCTTTTTGGGAAACCATCGGCTTCAGCTTAGTAGTCGCCTTATCCACTATGGTAATTTCTATTGCTTTGGCTTTAGGACTAGTACTCCGAGAACCCACAAGGTTTCAACGACCTATTCCTTCTTTCTTAATGTATATGCCGTTAGCCATTCCCGCGATCGTAATGGCATTCTTTATTTTCCAAATGTTTGCGAAAGGTGGGTGGTTATCTAGAATAGCCTTCCAATTAAAAATTATTCCGGAGTTACAGTCTTTTCCTGATCTCATTAATGATAATCTCGGGATCGGAATTATTGTAAGCCATATTCTTATGGCCGTACCTTTTCTCGTTCTATTTTTCACCAATATTTACCAAAATGAGGATATAGATGCTTATCGTAAGCTGGCCTTTACTATGGGTACCTCCAGAAAAATGTCGTTATGGTATGTTCAACTACCCATGTTACTAAGACCAGCACAACCCACTCTGTTTTTGTACTTTCTTTTCGTCATGGGCAGCTATGAAATTCCGTTGTTACTAGGTAGTCAGTCAAAGCAAATGATTGCCGTACTGACCATTCAGAAAATGCAGCGCTATAATCTGGCGGATATCCCCCAAGCGTATGCCATTAGTGTGGCTTACACCGTAGTTGTTATACTCCTACTGTACATTATGGTTTGGGTTTCCCAAAAAAACAGATCATATGACCCGTAAGCTTTCCAGACTCGCCCTGTGGGTGATTGTTCTATTCCCTTTTGGCTTTATTTTAACCTTAAGCTTTGGTCAAAGGTGGCCTTATCCCCGCTTATTCCCACAATCATGGACTCTCTCCAATTGGATAGAAATCGGACAAAGTGGAGCAGGAATCACCAGTAGCTTTTGGCTATCCCTGTCACTTTCTCTTTCCGTCGCCATAATAGCTACGACTCTTAGTTTTTGGGGTAGCCGACAGATTGCTTTTCATCCACAGAAACAAGTCTTACTTCGATTCGCCTATTTCCCTTATGTATTTGCACCTGTCATTTTGGCGGCATGCCTACAGTATTTTTTCGTAAGAAGTGGATTATATGGCCAACTCGCAGGGGTATTAATAGCCCAATTATGTATAACCATCCCTTATGGTTTATTATTCTTTAGCTCATTCTGGAACCCAAAACGCAAAGCGATGGAAGAATCTGTCTATACCCTAGGCGGCAACGTATGGCAAGCATATCGAATGGTGCTTATACCTACAGCCAGACCTACTATTCTCACTTGTTTTTTCCAACTGTTTTTAATTTCCTGGTTCGAGTATGGACTTACCCAACTCATTGGAGTAGGAAAAGTAGACACCCTTACCCTTCGGGTATTTCAATATGTAAATGAATCCAATATATTTTTAGCAGCCCTCGCCAGCGTTTTATTAATTATGCCACCCATTGTATTGTTGTGGTTGAATAAAAGGTATATTTTCCGCCTAAATACCAATAAGGATTTGTTATGAAGAGCCAACTATTCTTTTTCTTTTTGATATCACTTCTTAGTTTCAGTTGTGAACCATCAACGGACCTATCAATTAACCATACGAATACTATGTCTGATCTTGTAGCTGTCGGTACTTACACTCGTAAAGAAGGGCACGTGAACGGTAAAGCACCAGGGATTCTATTGTACAAGCATGATGAAAACTATCGCAATTGGGAACCCACTGATACTTTAACAGATATTGTTAATCCTTCATACTTAACCTTCAGTCCTGATGGCGCAACTCTTTTTGCGGTAAGCGAAATAGGCCCTGACGTTGATACCACTGGTTTTGTATACAGTTATCACCAAACCGTAACCGGAAAATTCGTTCGGGTTTCCAAACAACCGACCATCGGGCATGCACCTTGTCATGTACGTACACATCCTTCTGGGAGGTGGATTATCGTTAGTAATTATGTTGGAGGAGTGGTAGCGGTATATCCTGTTTCTGCTGATGGAAAAATTTCACCCCCCTCTACTATCCTCACCCTTACTGGTTCAACTCAACATCCCCGACAGGAAAGTTCCCACCCACACTCTGCCAGTTTCTCCGATAATGGTGAAGAAGTTGTCATTTGTGACCTAGGTGCAAATGCACTTTGGTGGTATGATTTTAATTTGGAAACGGGAAGCTTGACACCACATGAACCTCGATCCATTTTCTTGCAAAAAGGTGCAGGACCACGACATATGCAGATCGTACCTAATACTGGAAAATGGTTTATTATGAATGAGTTGGATAATACCATTTCCTATCTAACCCCAAAAAACAACAAGACTGAAGTCAGAGCTACCATCTCCACGCTACCTGATAGCTTTAGTGGTACCAGCTATGGTGCTGATATTCGATTCCACGGGCCAAGTGCTTCCATCTATGCCTCCAACCGAGGGCACAATTCTATCGCTCATTTCCAACTTGATAAGGCGGAGGAATTGAAACCCATAGCTCATTATTCCAGTGGGGGTGAATTTCCCAGACATATTCGGATTAGCCCTAATCAGAATACATTGTTCTCAGCCAATCAGAATTCGGATACTATTCTCATGTATGATATAGAATCCAACAGTGGAAAATTAACTCAACTGATGTCCATGGAAGTGCTTACACCTGTTTGTATTGCTTTCTCAAATGGAAAAGATGTATTTGAAGGTAAATGACATTGAAAAGGCCTATGATGGTCACCCGATATTGCAACCGCTTTCTTTTGGTGTACCAAAAGGAAAAGTGCTTAGCGTGCTTGGCAGATCAGGTAGTGGAAAAACAACCCTACTAAAAATTATTGCTGGGCTAGAAACGCCTGATGCGGGAACCATCTATCTGGAAGATCAAGAAATAACTAATTGGTCACCCCAAAAGCGGGGTATTGTTTACCTCTACCAAGAACCATTACTATTTCCTCATCTGTCCGTACAAGAAAACATTGGCTTTGGATTGACTGTAAGAAAGGTAGCGCCCAATATCAAAAATGATCTGGTCAATGAGATGATGGATCACTTGGGCCTAATTGAACACCGCAGTAAGATGCCTGATCATTTATCAGGCGGACAAAAGCAACGTGTCGCTTTTGGCAGAGCATTAATTATCAGCCCAAAGGTAATGTTGTTAGATGAACCCTTTGCAGCTCTCGATAACCAAACCCGAATGCAAATGCAAGTGATGTTTAAGCGTATGGCTACCCGTCATAATATAACGGCACTGTTCGTAACTCATGACATCAAAGAGGCCATCATTATGGGCGAAGAGCTAGCATGCATTCGAGATGGCCACTGGCAATTATATCATTCTATCAAAAGTTTTTTACAAGACCATCTGACTGGTGTTCAGGACGAAATCAATTTCTGGAAAAAGCTGGATCCGTAAAAGACACCAAAAGAAGCATGGGCTATACGGACTGCCCCAAAAAGAGTTAAAATGAAGCAGGATTTTAATCATATCGAATCTCTTTACTGGGTCTTCACTCAATTGTGTTATGATCAATGCGATCAT
>JABSSK010000145.1 GCA_013214265.1 Saprospiraceae bacterium
AGCCCGTTATTCTTTGTCTGGTCAACCAATATGGCTCGAAAAAGCAGGTGGTGTTTTTGACGAAGAACCAACTGCAATAGCTGTTGACAAAATGGGATACCCCGTAATTGTTGGGTTTCTAGTTGGCAGAATGACCATTAATGGTCAAATCAATATTGAAAGCGCTGATGGTAATGCGGATGGATTTATTCTGCGTTACCAGCCTACAGGTAAGTTAGCATGGGCGCGTATTCTAACTGGTGATCAATTACAGGCCGTTACCACCCTAACGACAGGCAGAAATGGCATTTTTCTGGCGGGTGAATTTCAAGAAAATGTATCCATTAATGAAAAAAGACAGGAAGCGGAAGGGCTCTATGATACATTTATTGCTCATTTGGATGATTTTGGCAACACCCTTTGGTTTGAATCGTTCTCCAGCAAAAATTTACTTCTACCAACTACAATAGCCCTTTCCTCCTCCAATACAGCACTCTGGATGGGTGGGTCCTTTAAAGGAGAGTTACCCTGGGCCGAAACCCCAGTTTTTCAAGGGCAATTTTCAGGGTATGGTGTACAACTCTTTTCCAATACGACCGAAACATCTTCCTTAAATTTTGCTGAAGAAAATAACATCTCCGTTTTCCCCAACCCTTCTTCCGGAAAAGTTTACTTCTCAGGTTTACGCCCTAACACACCGGTCATTATTATGAATGCCTATGGGCGTATTGTATGGCAGGGTGTACCCCAAGCAAATGCGCTCACATTACCTACACATTTAGCATCTGGTAAATACGTAGCTATCATTTTACACACCCCCCATAGTACCTACCTACCATTTTTACTGATTCGTTAGTGATCATACTGATCAAGTTGAAGCGACTGAATCAGCTGAATTAGCTTCTCAGCATAGGCTTTATCTGTAGCATACCCTGCTTCTTTCAAACCCTGTGCCCACGATCTGTAGTCTTTAGGATTCAATTGATGTAATGCTGCATATCGCTCTGCTTGTAACAACTGAGAATGAGCGCGAAAGCTTTCTTTTTCATTCCTGTAAATCCGAAAAAAATCTTTGTGGTGATCATCTTCAAAATTGCGACAATGCCCTTTTGAGCAGGTTCTTGAAAAACATTTTATCCCAAAATGGTTGTAATTTTCTTCGGCTAATCTGCTTTCACCTGCATTACTTTCCAATAAACCCTGAGCTAAAGTTATACTAGCAGGAATACCGTATGCTTCCATCTCTTCTTGTGCCCATTTGGCATATTTACCCACATAGGCTTTTTGTTTACGTCGCTTTTCCTTAGCAGTTGGCCCAGCGCGATGGTATAACATATTGCTGAACGTATTGCCCCGGTCATCTGGTTCGGAGGCTTGAACAGGTCGGGACCTCAAACCAGGCCATTGAATAAGGGACAATGTCTCACTTGAGGGACCAAATTGTAACCCAACAGAAAATTCTTTTTCCGCAAAGGCATAAATACAGATCAAGAGGATAATCGTTCTCGTACCATAGCGCTTGAAAAAAATTGCAGGACTTCTTCTCGGGCGCATCCATATAGGAGCTGTTCTAGGAATTTTATTGCCGAAAAACATAATATCAAGGATTTGTGAGTTGGATAATGTCTAACACTTCTCTAATCCTGCCGTGAAACAAATATAAAACATTTTTTTTATTTAAAACAATATGTTTTAAATAATTAATCTTTCGTTAAAAACTGGTACAAAACTGAATAGGATGCTACCTTTGTGTGTATAACGCAAACAAACTCACCATGCTAAAACAGATTGGAGGTATTTTTCTCCTTGTTGCAATGACATTTACCCTGGCAAATGCCCAGAAGAAATATGGCCATGTAAACTATGGTAACTTACTTACCAGTTTACCTGAAGTATCCGTTGCTAATAATTCTCTTCAGACCTACCAAGAAGGTTTGATTGCCAAAGGAGAAGCCATGGCTAAGGAATTCCAAACGGAATATGGAAAATTTGTATCAGACGTTCAGTCGGGTATTCTTTCTCCCGTTCAACAGCAAGAACGTCAGACTGCCTTAGAAAAAAAGCAGAATGAAATAATTTCATACGAGCAACTGGTTGCCCAACAGGTACAAACCAAGCGTGCCGAACTTATGCAGCCCATAATGACTAAGGTGGAAAAGGCCATAGCCGAAATAGCCAAAGAAGGTGGATATGAGCTTATTTTTGATACCAGTGTTTTCAATGCGGTACTTTTCGCACAAGAAACAGATGATCTACTGGAAGCTGTAAAGGTTAAATTAGGCGTAGGATAGGGTAACCGTGCTCCTTAAAGATAAAACCCCGCCCTGTACAAATACAAGGCGGGGTTTTTACATCAAATAAGCCCACATAACCTATAGATACCTCCTACTGCATCAAAGTCTACGTTTGCTTATTCCTACCTTCACCCATACGTTGAATTATGCCACCAATCGTTCACGGAATCGACCTCGATGCGAATACACGATGCCAACATTATCATGGCCCACTCGATATAGTTGCCATAAAAATGTATTGCTGCCAAGAGTACTATGCCTGTATTTCATGCCACAACGAGCTCGCCGATCATCCTGCCCAACCGTGGCCATTACAAGAGCGGCAAACACCTGCTGTACTATGTGGTGCCTGTTCTCATGAAATGACCATCCAGACCTATCTGCATACTAGCAAATGTCCAGCGTGCCATGCGCCTTTTAACCCCAGGTGCAGCCTTCATTACCCGTTATATTTTGAAATGCCCTAATCCCGACCTGCGCCTTCTAGCCTCTTCAGTCCGGCTTTTGCGGATTGATGTAGTCCTGTTCGGTATTCATCGGGCTTGAGGGATAAGCAAAGGGTATAAGCTGCATGCGCAGGTTTAAAATATCCCTGAATTTCATAAATTTTTCCTTGCTGCAAAGCGGCATTACAAGCAAAGAAGTAAGGTAAATCACGTCCTTTCCGTACCGCTATCTCGTAAAAAAGTATGGCTGCCTGATACCGATGCATACCGTGCAGGACCCGCCCCATCCGATACGTATATTCCAATTGATGATACGGATCAGGAAAGTCCTGAGGGGCATAAACAGCTAGTGCATCGTATGCTTGCTGATGGTATCCTCCATCAAAAAGCAATCTAGCCTTAAGCAATGGAAGTGGAGGTATTCGTGCTGATTGTGCCTCCATCAGTGCATGCTTATCAGGGCCTGCATCCGAGGAGCCTTCACCAATACATTGACGCATCCAATAATGATACTTTTCCTGATCTTCTTCTAATAATGCTACCCATCCCAGTTTTTGATAGGCCTCCTTAATGAAATTTTGCCCTTTAAACGAATCAATGTATTGTATAAAATGTACTTGCGTACCTTGCTCCAGCCGACGTAACCGGGTTATACCTTCCATGAAATATAGATAAGGAATTTCAGCGTATTGTTTACTTTTAGGACGTTGTCCTAGAATCTCAATAGCACGATCGTTCTGATCGGTTCGCATCGCAATATTGGCCATGATAAACGCATGCAGTAGGTTTTTCCTAGGGTTTAAGCCAGCTTCCTGAACGACCATCCAAGCCGCCTGAGGGTCTTGGGCAATATGAAGAAGTACATAAGCATAAAGTACTGCTGTTTCTTGTTGGAATACAAAAGGGTACTTACGTCCATATTGCAACACTTCTTCCAATTCGATGCTGCCTAGTGGAATTGACCCTTCCAAACCACTCAAAAGCTTTACACCCCACTGATATTGATCTGGAACGGTACCAACAATAGCGTGTAGAATGCCTAAATCTTTTTTATTTGGCATAAAATCCGGAAAGTACATCTGATTGCGCTCTAATAATTGGTATGCCTTACTCACATCATTGAAACCACCCAGTAATTCCCCAAAACGGAGTCGCATCAATGCCCATTGGAGCCGAACATCGGCTTGAATATATAAGTACCAAGGTGATTTTGGATTCCCTTTCTGGAGTTGGCGAAGCCGCTCCTCACGATTCCCCTTTAGTAATCTGAATAACGCTTCATCTTCACTTATAAAAATGGAAAAAATATCTCGATAATTTTCTAGATGATGGACCACAAGATTGTTGGGATCCTCTTGCTTTATTTCATCAATCAACTCTTGCGCCTCATCAAATCGTAGGGCAAGCACCAAATGATAGGCTCTCTCCGCTTCGGGGGTATACGAAAAATGAGGATTGGAGGAATGTAATACGATGGAAAAACCCATAAATAGGAATCCCCAGAACAAACGGGAATAGTACATTAGCCATAATTGGGGTGAATGGAGCTATCTTATATACAATTACATAACGTATAATAACCTAAAAGGTATATCCCTTTTTGCAAAAAAGAAAGTCCCGAAGTAAATGCTAGCATTTATTTCGGGACTTTAAGTATCCAAAAGGAAGATTAATGTTTAAGCTCCTTCTTTTTCTCCTCCCATGATATAATCGTCAACCAGAATGCGGCCACAATGCTCACAGGCAATGATATTTTTACGCAAGGAGATTTCAAGCTGCAATTGCGGTGGAATGCGGTTATAGCAACCTCCACAAGCATCACGCTCAACAGTAACCACTGCTAATCCGTTGCGGTATCTTTTCCGGACACGGTCATATGCATTAATGAGGCGGTCTTCTATTCCTTCTCGTTTTTTGGACGACTGAGCAAGCAGATCCTCCTCTTTCTTAGCTGTATCAGCAATAATCGCTTCTAGCTCAACCTTTTTGATTTCGAGGTCTTTTTGTTTCTTATCCAACCGATCTTTGGTCGCACTCAAGGTCTCCTCTTTACCCGCCATCGTAACATTCGCTTCCCGAATGCGCTTTTCGGCCAATTGAATATCGAGCTTTTGAATTTCTAATTCTTTAGTTAAAGCATCGTATTCACGATTATTCTTAACGTTATCGAGCTGTGAATTGTAACGGATGATCAGCGCCTCGGCCTCGCTTATAGCCGCTTCGTGTCCATTTATGGTGGTATTCAATTCATCAATTTCCGACTGCAGTTTATCGGTACGCTTTTCTAATCCAGCGATAGTGTCTTCCAAGTCACTTACCTCAATCGGAAGTTCACCTTTTAACACTTCGATCTGATCTAGTTCGGAGTCAATGCTCTGCAATTCGAAAAGGTGCTTTAATTTCTCTGCAACGGTATTTTCCTTAGCCATAGGCTTATTATATATTTTTTAGATCAACCAACCTTAACGGTAAAAAACGGGGTTAGTGCGTACACTTGTGCAATAAGTCGCAAAACTACTAAATTTTTCAGACAATATCTCTTGCAACATGTCAATTGTATACTGTTCGCTTTCAAAGTGGCCAATATCAGCAATTATGATCTTGTCATCGGCATCAAAGAATTCATGATACTTATAATCAGCTGTAACAAAAATATCGGCACCATTAGCTTTAGCAATTGGAAGCAGAAAACCACCAGCTCCACCACATAAAGCAACCCGACGAATCTTTTTTTGCCGTAAGGCGGTATGCCGAATACAGCCAGCTTTCATTCGCAATTTCACATAATCCAAAAAAGCCTCCTCTTCCATGGCTTCTGGTAATTCTCCAATTAGTCCAGAGCCAAGATCAGCAACCGTTTGTTGTGGGTCAGCCATAGATACCACTTGGTCAAAAGGC
Organism: Saprospiraceae bacterium; assembly: GCA_013214265.1. GTDB lineage: Bacteria > Bacteroidota > Bacteroidia > Chitinophagales > Saprospiraceae > DT-110. Next base: position 5,618 of record JABSSK010000145.1, read on the forward strand.
ACACCCAATTCGCTTAATAAGGCTTGAACTTTTGCTTTTTCCCCTTTCGGAAAAATTAAATGCACAGTCCCTGAATCTCCACCCAACACATGTACGCCAAGTGAGGTCAATTTTTTTCTGGCATTTTCTAAATCCCTTGTAAGCATTACCAGCCATTGTACATTTGCTTTTTTGGGAGCCAGAACCCGTACTGCTTGTAGCCCTAGCATATGACCGATCCGTTGGTTTACTCCCCGGTGCAAAACATTATCCAAATTGGTGTGAATGGCATAGATAGCAACCCCTTTTTGAATAGCTTTGATAATCGTTCGCTCTACATAGTTTTTTCCTGTAAGCGTTTTCAATCCTTTGAAAATAATCGGGTGATGGGCAACGATCAGATTACAACCGCGTTGTAGTGCTTCATCTATGACATCTTCGGTAGAATCCAGACAAGTAATTATACCGGTTACAGGTTGCGACGGATCACCGACAATCAGGCCTGCGTTATCATAACTTTCCTGATATTGCCGGGGAGCAATTGCTTCCAGATGCGAAATAACGTGTTGTATAGTGACCATGGTATCAATCATTTGATTCAAAAGAGCGGATTTTTTGTTCAAGAGCCGTAGTGCTATATCCCTCCATAAACGATAACACCTGTACTGTACCTCCCCAACGCTTCATGTCACTCGCACCAACGATATCTTCGGGATCATAATCACCTCCCTTTACCAATACATCCGGTTGCAAGGTATGGATTAAATCGAGTGGCGTATCTTCTTCAAAAATGACAACCAAATCAACAAAAGCTAGCGCTGCCAACAAAGAAGCCCTTGTAATTTCATCTTTAATGGGCCGATGTGCACCCTTTAACCTGCCCACCGAAGCACTGCTATTCAAGCCAATAACCAGCTTATCCCCTAAGGCAGCCGCCTGGGTCAGATAGGTGAGATGTCCCAAATGAATTAAATCAAAACATCCATTTGTGAATACAACCTCAAGCCCTGCCTGCTGCCAGGATTTCACCATTTGAGATGCCTGGGTCCAATCCTGAATATAGGATCCCATGTTAAAAGTGGTCATTCTACGTTAATTTAAACAAACAAAACCCTGATGGTAATGCATTGCACTTTTCCCCTACCTCTTTGCACAAATACTTAGTACGACTTACCATCACTCCATTTAGCCTCACTCTATTTTAGAGGGTTTAGGTTTATAATTTCGGTTCAAACGGGGTATAAGAACTAAAGCTAAAATACCAAGAAACACATTTACCCCTAACTGAATACTAAAGAAAGCAATATTAGCAAAGGAAAAACCATCTTCGCCAGGCACGCCATACATAGCTAATGCTGTTTGTACCAAATAATGGTAGGTACCCATTCCACCAGGGGAAGGTACAACAATACCCCAGCTACCAAAAGTGAATACAATCAAAGCGACCAAAGGTGTAAGCTGTGAGGTAGGCGCAAAAGCAAAAAAGCACACATAGGTCATAAGGTAGTACATCAACCATATATTAATGCTATGCAGTACAAATAACCAAGGCTTATCTAGTTGGCTTATGGTTCGCAATCCTTCCAAAAAACCAACGACGATCGATTTTATTTTTCTGAATAAGGCTACTTTTTCTAGCTGCTTTCTGAAAACAAAGAGAAGTACGACTACCAAGCCTCCTATTGGAAGCAGAAACAATAGTAGGTTACCCAGACCATCTGTTTTTTCAGCAAGGCCCGTATTTTCGGAAAAAAAAGCCAGCATAGTATCATATTCAAGGATAACAGCTAACCCCGTAACCGTCAAAATACTGATTACATCAATAATCCTGTCTACGACAATCGTCCCCATCACCTTCTCAGCTCCTATCCGTTCGTAACGGGATAAAGTTCCTGCTCGAATCACTTCCCCCAATCGAGGTAAGCCCAGATTAGCAAAATACCCTATGGCGATCGAGAAAAAAGCATTGATAAACCGAACCTGATGCCCTAGTGGTTTAATTAGCATGATCCACTTCATAGTTCGACTTACATTGGAGATCGTAAAAATAACCAGAACCAAGCCAATCCAACCGTAATTAGCACTCGCAAAATCACTGATCACTTTATCCAGCAAGCTACAAGATTCCTCAGGAATTCCTTTAAGTGCACATTCCTCAGCATATGCTTTTTGCTGACTGCGATATAACAAGCCTAGTATTCCTAATCCAACACCTAGGAATAAAAGAGATCTCAGTAAATTTCCCAGTAATTTTTTCATTATCAATGCATTTCATTCAACAAAAGCAATCAGGAGTATCAGGCCACTAAATGATTACTATCGTCCGGAAAAACGACGCTGGGCTCAAAATCTTTTGCTTCATCAGGAGCCATCCAGGCATAAGAAATAATGATCACTACATCTCCAACCTGGGCCCTGCGTGCAGCTGCACCATTTAAGCAAACGGTACCAGAACCACGCTCTCCAGGAATAACGTATGTTTCCAGGCGTTCGCCATTATTATTGTTGACGATCTGTACCCTTTCCCCTTCTTGCAAGTTAGCAGCATCCATTAAATCACGATCAATCGTAATGCTTCCTACATAATTCAAATCAGCTTGAGTAATGGTTGCTCGGTGGATTTTACTTTTAAATCGGTGGATATACATGTTTTTTATTTGGCTCTAGAATAGTGTATTTAATACCCTTCGCATGATTAACCCTTTGCTGTTGCGCTTAGTTTAGTCAGGTATGTTATACATATCAAAAATTAGGACCGCAAAGATGCAAAAAAGAGAAAACAACCTCACGGATTCATAAATCATAATAATAGATATAAAGCTTTTCAGGTTGTTCAATGATTCCTGCAATAGGGATTATTAACCAACAACCAATCATAACACATGTGAATCCGTTCTTAAGTCCACCAAATAAAAACAGCCAGATACATTAGGCTAGCCTTAATGGTTCCAGTAGTATATTATCAATCAGCCTCACTCCTCCAACCCAGCAGGCTACACAAGCTACCGCCCCATTTTCATTTTGTTGGTATCGAAAAGGCAGTAAGGTCTTACGGTCAACAATAGCAACGTATTCTGGCTTAAACCCTGGTCTGTCTAGCGCTTTAAGTGCTTCGTCTTCCAACTGGCTGATGGGCATTTCTGCTGAAAACCCAACTTGTATTTCCTGAAGTGTCTGATATATTCGTATCGCTTGATTTCGCTCATCAAGATTTAGACGCAGATTGCGTGAACTCATAGCCAGACCATCAGTTTCCCGAATGGTTGGGTGTACCCGCAGCTCAACAGAGCGTCCTGTTTCTCGAATAACGTGATCAATTACCGCCACCTGCTGATAGTCCTTTTGCCCCATATACAATCGATGGGGATTAACGATATCAAGTAATCGGCCCACCACCTGTGCAACCCCTGCAAAGTGTCCTGGTCGAAAAGCACCCTCCATTCCTTGGTCCAAACCATTTAGGTCAACAGCTTTTGGCTCTGGTAACTCAGTCGGATATATCTCATGGACAGAGGGCATAAACAGAATATCATTACCTTCTTCTGAGAGTTTGGCAATATCCTGTCCGGGTAGTCTTGGATAAGCATCCAGATCGCTCGATTCGTTAAATTGTGTGGGATTCACAAAAATACTACATACGGAAATATCATTCTCGGTACGAGCATGACGAACAATTGACATATGCCCGGCATGCAAGGCGCCCATAGTAGGAACGAAACCTACAGATCCATTTTTTCCGATAAGGTATTTCTGTAAAGACTTTACTTCTTTAAACAAAAGCATCTATCTACTGGTATTTTAAAGTATTGTTATACGAATCCGCCCACTGCAAGATGGACAGGTTGTTTACTATAAACAACAGGTATATAGCGAAAATTAGCTGGTTTTTTGCTATTTTTGCAAACCTGTAAAAATGCCTAGTCTTTAGAAAGGCTTTATTAACACATACATGGCAGAAGATATGAGTAAAAAGAAAGTGCTGATCGTTACACAAGAGATGCAGCCCTATACCGCTCTAAATGAAATAGCAGAGATTGCCCGCAAACTACCACAATATATTCAGGAAAACGGCATGGAGATACGAATTCTCATGCCGCGCTTTGGAACCATCAATGAAAGAAGACACCGCCTGCATGAGGTTGTACGCCTCTCAGGTATGAATATTATTGTGGACGATGATGATTTCCCCTTGATTATCAAAGTAGCTTCGATTCCAGAAGCGCGCATGCAGGTCTATTTCCTAGATAACGAAGACTTCTTCAAACGTAAACACATTTTTACCGACGAAGATGACCAACCATTTGATGATAACTCCGATCGGATGGTATTCTTCTGTAAAGGTGTATTAGAGACAGTCAAAAAATTTGGATGGCCACCTGATATTATCCACTGCCATGGTTGGATGACTAGTCTTGTACCCCTCTATCTAAAGAAAGCATACCAAGCAGAGCCGTTATTCCAAAATGCAAAAGTAGTTTATTCTGTCTACGACAAAACCATGGAGGAACTCTTTGACGAGTCCTTCCTGACTAAAGCCAGTATTAATAATCTAGAAACTGGTGACTTGGACAACTACCAGCAAGACGGAGCTATTCGGCTCCACCAGGGAGCTATAGCAATGGCCGATGGACTAGTCAGAGGAAGCGCTGAGTTAGCTGCTGAAGTTGAAACAGCACTCAATAATACGGAGACGCCTGTAATGGACCATGAAGAAGATTTAGAAAAATTTATGCCTGCTTGCATGGCGTTTTACAACGCTTTATTCCCAGAAGAAGTCTCTGAATAAGGAACAGGAGTTTGCCTAGCTTACCAGGGGTACGTTTTGCATACCTTTATGTAATTAAGTCAAACACGAACTGTTTGTTTTCTGATTACCCGCAATTAAACACGTTATGAAGTTTATTCTGGTGCGTTGCAGCTACTTAGTAGCGTTTTTCGCCTTTATGATCACCTTCGGTTGTTCTGACCCAACAACCATTGGATCAGATTTATTAGAAGAAGACCTTGCTCAATTAGAGGTTATTGATACGCTAACCATTGAGGCTTATACCATTCCAGGTGAAAGAGTAAGAACTTATTCTCCATTCACTGCTCTGGAAAGCTATATGGTTAACAACCTCCAAGATCCAGTTTTTGGATCAACTGAAGCCATCACCTACTTCCAAACTCGGTTGGAATTTACGAATCCACTATTTACGAATGCTATACCGGACTCTTTAGTATTGGTATTAGGCTATGATACTAGTGCATTTTATGGCGACCTGACACAACCATTCACTATGGATGTGCTTAGATTACAGGAAGAAATTGATCAAAATGATGATTTCTACTCTGACACCGCAGCAATTTTTCGCGAACCACCAGTTGGAACGATCACATTTTCACCTAATGATC
>JABSSK010000146.1 GCA_013214265.1 Saprospiraceae bacterium
ATAGCGTTTGGCTCTGTTCGGAGGGTGTAAGAACGGAGGGCATCAAACCGTCAATTGGTGGTTGTTTCTCTTTGTCGATGGGTGGATTTTCATCCTCAGCAGGCATAATTCCAGAAGCAGAATGACTTGGCATATCTTGAGCGATTAGGATATCGCTTGGTTGGCCATAGTCACGTGGCTTTTCGTCAAGTCGAACAAAGCGCAACAAGATCAATGCCATCAGGGTTGCCTCAACGAATTTGTAGGAAATAAGGCGCTGGCGGAGCATCCATTGGGCATCTAGTCTACGCCGTAGATATGTCCAGTTTGGTGCTGGCTGGTGGACGTTTAGGTCATGAAGTTTTTCAAAAGCAACTTTATCTATCAGAGAGGAATCAGGTTCAGGTACGCCATTATTGGTTTGACCAAGAAATTGCTCGAAGTGATCCCAGGCATCCAACGGTATCTCCGGTTGATGCTGATTGAGTTTATTCTTGATAATATCGTCAAATGACTTATCCTTCATGATGGTTTTTGCCTGAAGTCAGTATTTCTTTCAATTTGATGCGCGCTTTCACCAGGTTAGACCTGGACGTGCTCTCTGTTATATTAAGTAGGTCACCCACTTCTTTATGGGAATACCCTTCAATCACATATAAATTAAATACGGTACGATATGCTGGTGTAAGCTGCTGTACAGCTTTCAGAATTTCTTTTTCTGTACACTGACTAATCGCATCCGCTTGTTCCGTACTCAAGCTATGTGCTTGTTCGATATTTTCGGTTCGACGCCTAATGTTTTTTCGGTAGAAATCAATGGATGTGTTCACCATTATTCTTCGAATCCACGCATTCAGCGATGTACCCGTCTGATATTTTATGATATTCCCAAACACCTTGATAAAGCCTTCGTGCAGGATGTCCAAAGCATCATCGTCATTATTGGAATATCGCAGACAAACACCCAGCATTTGGCTGTAGAAGTGTTCATACAGAGCTTTCTGCGCCCACCTTTCTTTGCGTACGCAAGCTTGTATTAAGTCCCTCTCATTAAACTCAACTGGCAAAGCGATATCCATACGTTGTTATTCTCAGAACTGTACCCAAAAAACAGCCTATCAATGACTTTTTCTGGAAAGTACTATCCCCTAAATGTATAAGTTCGCCAGCATAAACACAAGGCACATTCGTTTTAACTTCACGAATGACGTCATAATGACAACGAACTACCAGTGAAAATTGCTGCCTATTTACAGTAAAAACCCAGAAAAAACAGGAACTACGCAAATATATAGTTAGACATACTGCAAAACGCACATTTTTCTTTTAACCATGCCTTGTCAAGGCATTGCCAAAACACCAAATAAAACAGAATAAAACAAAATACAAGAATAAGCTATTTTTTGTTTCAAAAACAAATGGCATTTTTGTACCTTTCGTGAAGAATACTGATTCAGTGGCAATCCTATGAGTGACCCGAACAACCCTATAACGCCTGACGATAGCGGGCAAGATAATATCATCAGTCTTACTGGGATGTATGAGAATTACTTTCTCGATTATGCTTCCTATGTTATTCTTGAGCGTGCTGTTCCAGCGATTGATGATGGGCTAAAGCCTGTTCAGCGGCGGATTTTGCACGCTATGCGTGAGATGGACGATGGCCGTTACCACAAAGTGGCCAATGTTATTGGTCAAACGATGCAATACCATCCTCATGGGGACGCTGCAATTGGTGATGCTCTGGTAAATATGGGTCAGAAGGACCTGCTGATTGACTGGCAGGGTAACTGGGGGAATGTTCTCACTGGCGATGGTGCAGCTGCACCCCGATATATTGAAGCCCGCCTCACAAAATTTGCGTTGGAAGTCGCTTTCAACCGCCAAACCACCAATTGGCAACTCTCCTACGACGGCAGAAAAAATGAACCTGTACATTTACCAATGAAGTTCCCTATGCTTCTTGCCCAAGGTGCAGAAGGAATTGCCGTTGGATTGTCTACTCGAATTTTGCCCCACAACTTTATTGAGTTGATTAAAGCCTCTATTAAAATTCTGGAGGACAAGAAAGTGAAAATCTATCCTGATTTTCCGGTCGGAGGCATGATAGATGTTAGTGATTACAATGACGGCGCCCGAGGCGGACGTGTAAAGGTGCGTTGCCATATTGATCAAATAGATAAAACCACCCTCGTTATTCGCGATCTGCCTTACGGGGTAACAACTACTTCCCTGATCGATAGCATCGTTAAAGCCAATGAGAAAGGTAAAATTAAGATCAAGAAAGTCATTGATAAGACTGCGCAGGATGTTGAAATTCTGATCGAGTTAGTAGCTGGCACCTCTCCCGATGTAACTATTGGCGCATTATACGCTTTTACCAACTGTGAGGTATCTATTTCCCCCAACGCCTGTGTCATCATCGATGACAAGCCTCATTTCGGATCGGTTGAACAACTACTGCGAGCTTCCACCCGCTACACCAAAGAACTGCTGCGGCAGGAATTGGAAATTAAAAAAGAAGAGCTCCTTGCCAAGTGGCATATGGCCAGCCTTGAAAAAATATTTATTACCAACCGCATTTATCCGGATATAGAAGAGTGTGAATCGTTTGAGGAAGTTATCTCGACCATCGATACTGGCTTACGCCAGTATGTTCGAACGCCATCCATGCCCAAACCGAAAGGCGACAACCGGCTGGAACTAATGCGCGAAATCACAACCGATGACATTACGGTATTAACGGAAATTCGCATTAAGCGGATATCCAAATACAATGCATTCAAAGCGGATGAAAAGATTGCCGAATTGGAAAAAGAACTGGAAGAGGTCGCATTTAATTTAGCCCATTTAACTGATTTTGCGGTGGCTTACTTCCGGAGCTTACTCGACAAATACGGAAAAGGCAAAGAGCGTAAGACTGTTATTACCACCTTCGACAGTATTCAGGCAACGCAAGTGGTGGCAAATAATGCTAAGCTATACGCCAATTTTCAGGAAGGCTTTATCGGAACCGGATTGAAAAAAGATACCTTCATCACGGAGTGTTCTGATATTGATGACGTGATTATTTTCCGAAAGGATGGCAAGTTTCAGGTTACCCGAATTGCCGATAAGGTGTTTGTTGGGAAAAACCTTATCCATGTCGCAATCTGGCAGAAAGGTGACGACCGTACGACCTACAACCTGGTCTATGTTGACGGGAAAACGGGGGTCAGCAGAGCTAAACGCTTCAATGTCACGGCCATTACACGCGACCGAGAATACGACCTTACAAAAGGAACAAAAGGCTCCAAACTTCTCTATTTTTCTGCTAATGCAAATGGGGAAGCGGAAACGGTGGACATTAAACTTTCCCAGGGTTCAAGTGCACGAAAAAAACTATTCGATTTCAACTTTGCTGAAATTGATATCAAAGGCCGAGGATCACAAGGTAATATCATAACCAAATACCCTATTCGCTCCGTAAAACTTGGAGCGGTTGGTAAATCAACACTGGGAGCACTCGACATTTGGATGGATGAAGTAAGTGGGCGCCTCAATACGGACGAAAGAGGGTTACACCTAGGCGCCTTTGATACCGGTGATATGCTTCTGGCCATCTATCAGGATGGATCGTACGAACAAATGGAACTTGACCTTAATAAGCGTTTTACCCCCAAAGATTTGGCTTTCCTCGGCAAACATATCGACAATCAGGTGATTAGTGCGGTATACTACGAAGGAGAAAGAGGGCTAACCTTAGTTAAGCGGTTTCAAATTGAAACCACCTCTGTTGGACAGAAATTTCATTTTCTGACGGAACACAAAGACAGTAAGCTATACTTCGCTTCCGTAGCAAATACGCCTATTGTCATCTGCAAGTGGCGAGAAAAAAACCAAACGAAAGAAAAAGAAATTAATCTCGCAACGTTTATAGATGTTAAAGGCTGGAAATCATTGGGAAATAAAATCACAGAATCCAAACTAACGAGTGCCAAAGCAGTAGTTGCTGAAATCAAAAACCCAAAGTCATCAGAAAAGGATACCCTACGTCCTGGTGATAGTCTTGAGCTTGACTTTTAGTTACATAATAACGTATCCGCAAACGCCAAACTGTACCTGAACTGTCTGCACCATCAGTCCACGGCTACCGCAACAGAACCAGATGCTAGCTGGAGCCAGGAAATCGGTAAAATGGAGCGGAGGTAACAGAAAAGACCGTTTGAGCAATACTAGAACTATTTGACCACATAGGCAGGCCCACGCAGCACTTTACCAGCTCTTATATCGTTATAGATGGGGCCGTCCAGCACAACCTTTCCATTAATGATAACGTAGGGAATGCCTGCCGGGTAATGATGGGGATCTGTGAATTTTGCTTTATCAATAATGGTTTGAGGGTCAAAAATAGTAATATCCGCTTTGTATCCTTTTTTTATTCTTCCTCGATCATCAAGACCTAACCGGTCGGCGGGCAGACTTGTCATCTTATGTAGTGCCAATTCCAGTGAAATGACCTGCTTCTCTCTGACATAGTACCCCAATACTCTGGGGAAAGTCCCATACACTCTGGGGTGTGGATGCCCCTTGTTAATAGGTGTGATCCGCCCGTCCGAAGCGACCATCACCTGAGGGTGAGCAAGAATTCGCTCCACATCTTCTTCTTGCATAGCATGAAAAATACAAGAAGCTCCCCGGTGTAATTGCGCCTGAATGATTAACTCAGCTCCATTCTCTATAGTGGGTGCCAATCCTTCTGCTATCGCCCAATCATATAGGGTTTTTCCCTCCAATTCTGGCTTCCAGTTAAATACGGAAAACTGAACCCTTGTTAAGTCGTTGCCACCCCGATCATTGATTAAATTAAATTCGATTCCTTTTTTTATACTATCACGCAGCACAGGATCCAAGCATCGCTTGGCAAAAGCATCATACCTACCACCAGCCATCGCCCAAGCAGGAATGAGAATACTTAAGCTGGTATATGATGCAGTGTAGGGGTATTGGTCTACCATGATATCCAAACCTAGGTTCCGGGCGGAATCCACCATCGCTAGTGTTTTTGATGAGCTTCCCCACATGGGAAAACCTACAACTTTATGGTGTGTTAATACAACCGGAATTTTTGCTTGATCCGCAATGGTTATAGCTTCGGCAACCCCTTCGATAAGACCAAGCCCTTCTTCTCGCAAGTGAGACGTATAAAATCCATTCATTTGGCCCGCTATCTTGGATAACGCAATCACTTCATCAATGTGGGCGTATGTCCCTGGGAGATATTTCAGGCCCGTGGAAATACCAAATGCACCATCTTCCATTCCTTCTTTCACTAAAAGGCACATAGCATCTAGCTCTTCCGAATTAGAAAAACGATTTTCTAGTCCCATGACTTGCCCCCGAATCGTGTTATGCCCAGCCAGATAAGCTACATTCAAACCTACACCCAACCGGTTCAAACTATCCAGATAGGCGCCCAAAGGAATATAAGAAGTCCCGTCGGGACCACCAAGAGCAGTTGTAACGCCCATACGAACGTGACTTTCTGCGCTTGGATACAACGTAATAGGGCCCAGATGAGTGTGTAAATCAATAAAGCCTGCACTGACAGCAAGACCAGCAGCATCAATTTGACGGTCAGCGGTTCCTTTAAGGTTTTTACCTATCGTATATATGTGACCATCTACAATAGCTATATCCATGATTTGTCCTGGCGATTCATCTCCAGAATATACCGTACCGTTCTGTATTAGAATATCATAGTGACTGGATGGTCCACAACTGTAAAGGAATACAAAGAGGGCTACACCAATAATTAAATGATTTGTTCGTACCATCGCCTTGCTTTTGCAAAAGATACGAACAAAACTGTAGATGAGCATAATTGAAAAACTAGGATTTACGAGAACGATTTTGTTCCCAAACCCAAGCGGAACGCATGATATCCTCTATACTTCGTTCGGGTGACCATCCTAATACCGTTCTTGCTTTTTCATAATTGGCATAGATGGATTCCACGTCTCCGTCTCTGCGTGGTCCAATCGAATAATTTAATTTTTGTTCTGTAATGGCTTCAAAAGCATGTATAGCCTCCAGAACAGTCACTCCTTCACCAATGCCCAGATTGAATATTTCACAATAATCCTGATTCTGGCCATTGAGGAGGTATTCCATGGCTTTAGTGTGTGCCGCTGCTAAATCCATAACGTGGATATAGTCTCGGATACAACTACCATCCCGTGTTTGGTAATCGTCACCAAAAACCACCATACGCTCTCTTTTGCCAATTGCGGTTTCTGTGATCACCGGCACCAAGTTTGAGGCTTTATTAGATGGATCTTCCCCAATGAGGCCACTTTCATGAGCTCCGGCAGGATTAAAATAGCGTAGCAGGACAGTTTTTATTTTCTTTTGGTGTACACTTATGTCATGTAGTATATCCTCTCCAATTTGTTTGGTTCGAGCGTAAGGCGACTCTGCCTCTTGCCGTGGTGTCATTTCGGTCACAGGCAACTCTGTAGCATTCCCATAAACCGAACAAGAAGATGAAAAGATCAGTTTATCTACATCAAACTCTTGCATACAAGCAAGCAGATTAAGTAGCCCCAACAGATTATTCTGAAAATAGCTTAGGGGATGCGAAACGGATTCTCCAACCAGTTTGGAGGCTGCAAAATGAATAATACCATCAAATGGGCCTTCTGCAACAAAAACCTGCCGAGTCGCGTCAACATTTTTTAAATCGACGACATAATTCTTTATGTCTACTCCCGTTATCGCTTTTATCTTATTGGTCACATCTGCTTTAGAATTGGATAAATCATCAATACTAACCAAAGCGTAACCATTATTGATCAGATTAATTATCGTATGGCTTCCTATATAACCACAGCCACCGGTGACAAGGATTTTTTTCATTCTACTAAGGGATTTTTACCTTTGCGGAACAAAACTATCAACTTTTCATGGATATTCGAAAACTACTCCCTTCAGTTATTGAAATTGCACGCCTGGCAGGACAGGCTATTCTTGATATTTACCAAGACCCAGCTCTATTTGATGTGGAGAAGAAAGGCGACGATTCCCCTTTGACCCGAGCAGACAAAAAAGCTAATCAGATCATATGCGATGGGTTGGAAGCATTGGATATTCGTTTTCCAATCGTTTCGGAAGAAAATAAAGCAATTCCTTACACGGAGCGAAAAAGCTTTTTACACTCTTGGTTAGTTGATCCGCTTGATGGTACCAAAGAATTCATTAAACGCAATGGCGAGTTTACTGTCAATATAGCCTTGATTTATCAGCAAAGTCCTGTTATGGGTGTTGTGTATGCACCAGTATTGGATGAAATGTATTATGCTGTGAAAGGGGCCGGCGCTTGGATGGAAACCAATGAGAAAAAAGTACCTTTGAACGCCCCTACATTCAGCATGACCGATACAGGCCTTCGAGTTGTTTGCAGCCGATCGCATCTAAACGATGAGACGCAGCATTTTGTTAATCAGCTCAACCAGCCTGAATTGGTCCCAAAAGGTTCTTCATTAAAATTTCTTATTCTAGCCCGCGGTAACGCTCATATCTATCCACGATTGGCACCTACTATGGAGTGGGACACAGGTGCTGCACAAATGATTCTGGAGGAAGCTGGAGGGAAGGTGGTTGAATATAGTACCCAACAGTCATTACGCTACAACAAGGAAGACTTGCTGAATCCACATTTTGTTGCCTATGCGCATCAGACATAGACAAATAAGGCGGCTCCCCTTAATATCACAATTACATTTTTAACAGCATTTTACCGGGAATTATACTAATTTTACGTCGTCTTCTCTCATTAAGAACTAAATAAGAGCGTATCGAACCCGATACGTATGATCACGTACGTTTTAGAAAACAAAAAAATTACAGCCGTTTGCAAAACCTATATTTTGCTGTGTCTGTGATTTAATTGGTTTTGTGTTAGGCTAGAAAATTCCCCATGAATCAACAGAACATACCCAGAAAAAAGATGTCTTGGCTCTTACTCCTACTGAGTATGACCCCCATTTTGGCCCTAGCCCAATCCGGTCAAGGGCCTGCTTATACCCATGTATTTTCTATATCTTCAGAGAGCGAAGGAGAGGTGTTTCTCCAAGACCCTTGTGGGTCGGCCGTTGACCACAATGGTTTTGTTTATATATCGGACCACCATCAGCATAAAATCCTAAAATTTGATCGGGATGGTGCACTCGTCATGCAATGGGGTGTGCCTGGAACAGCAGAAGGCCAATTTGATCAGCCCGGTGGCGTCGCGGTGGGTTCTGATGGTAACTTATTTGTTCTTGATATTGGCAACTATCGTGTTCAAAAATTTACACCCGAAGGAGAATTTATACTTTCTTTCGGTTCACAAGGAACACAGAATGGACAGTTCTTTGATCCATTAGCCATTATGGCTGATCATTCAGGAAATATATACGTTAGTGACGGTGGGCTGGGCGCAAAAATCCAACGCTTTAATCTACTAGGAGGTTTCGTGGATAAGTTTGGAACACCCTTCCTGATTGAGGGAGATCTTTCCACCCCAAAAGGATTAGCTTTCTCTGCTGATGGCACCATCCTAGTAGCTGATAGTGCCCGGTCGGCAGTATTTGAATACAATCTTGCTGGTACACTAATCAACAGCGTAACCCTGTTCGAAACGGACGCAGGAAGCAGTTCATTCGTCGCACCTGTCGGAATCACAGTCGATCGTAATGGTCGCATTTACGTTCTTGACCGCCTTATTGGTACCAATCGTATTTATTATTTTGATCGTGACTTCCTCTTTCAGGGTATCTATTTCAATAATGGATCAGGTAGCAACCAACTCGATACACCTAAAAGCATAACTACCGATACTATTTCGAATCGAGTTTATGTAACTGATGCTGGTCGCGGCAAACTTTTGCGGTTCACCACCAATCTGGATCCAGTTTTAGAAGTAGGCACCAATACCCTTAGTGGCTCAAGGCAACTCAGCACTCCAGGAGGTGTAGGTTTATCTGGGGATCTGATATATATATCTGATTCAGATAATAAAGAGATCAAAACCTATTTCACTACTAATTTCCGCTACACAGGCCTGTCATATCGCGGTCCGGTAAGTGGCCCTGGCGCCCTTCAAAGTCCGGGTCCTTTGGGTGTAACCAGTCAAGGTGTTTTATTTGTGATTGATAACCAAACTGATATTAAAAAATTTCGCAGGGATGGTACTTTTGAAAATGCGAATAATGCCAGCCAAAACCAACGGTTTAATGGTATTCATGTTGATCCGGATGGTAACCATTTAATAACACAAATAACGCCTTTATCGAATCCGATGGCTGGTTTTAGAGAATATGGACCAGACTTTAGCATCAGAAACGCAAGTTCCACTTTTGACTTTCTTTCTCCTATGGGAATTACCCGGGATAAGACAGGGTTTGTATATGTTTCTGATACAAGTCAAAACACCGTGCGGGCTTACAATCCTATGAATGGATTTGGTTTTTCTAAATCATTTGAAGCCCCCAAAGTTGCACCGTTCTTTTTCTCCGGACCATCCAGTCTGGCTATTGACCACCGCGGTAATATTCTCATTGCCGACTCTGGTAACCACCGCATCTTGAAGTACGATAACAATGGTAAGTTCATCACTTCTTTCGGTAGCTATGGATCTATGGCAGGACAGTTTTTTCATCCAATCGACATCAAGGCCGATGAAACAGGCCAAATATATGTTGTTGAAAGAGGTAACCGAAGAGTACAAGTATTCCAGACTTGCCAGATCATTCATACGGAAGAACGCACAATTTGTGCAGGTGATAGTACCTTATTTGAAGGTATTTACTATACGACCACTGGTCAGTTTGATCGGACTTTTATTTCCCAATCTGGTTGTGACTCCACCAATAGGCTTGAACTAACGGTAATGGATCCGATCCAAACTGTAATGGATACAACCATTTGTGCAGGAGAATCAATAAACTTTTTTGAATCCACCCTTCAGATAACAGGAACTTATCAAGCTATTCTCTCCGCACAAAACGGATGCGACTCGGTTGTTTCTCTCAATCTAACTGTTGCTGAAAACTATCAAATCGATGCTGAAGTCCATATTTGCGAAGGAGAGTCACTGCCCTTTGGTGATCAAATACTCACGCAGGCCGGACAGTACTCGAATATATTTACCAGCCAACAGGGGTGCGATTCTACTGTTCACTTAAATCTGATCATATCTGATACTATTTTTTCTCAGCAAACGGATACCATTTGTATAGGCGATACATTAAGAATTGGAGACCAATTTTTCACCCAACCAACATCAGGTAGGGTTACCTTTCCAGCTACAGCGGAACGCTGTGATTCGGTTGTTGCGTTTACGCTTCACGTTTTGAATACCTTCCAAACGTTCCGTCAAGACACTATTTGTAATGGTGACAACCTAAGGATCGGAGACGCCATACTCAATCAGTCTGGTACATATGAGGTTGTGTTTCCTCCCACGGACAAACGCTGTGACTCAACCGTTGTCGTTGAACTAACTGTACTTGATCGATTCATTTCTGTGCGTAATGATGTAATATGCAGAGGGGACACATTGAAAGTAGATGACTTTATGTTTACTGATTCAGGAACATACAACATCAATTTTCCTGCTACCAGTTCCCGGTGTGACTCCTCTATCACCATCAACCTCACCGTTCTGGAAAATTACTATACCCTCAGAAGGGATACAATTTGCCAAGGGGAATATGTACGTATCGACACCATCAATTTTCCGCCTAATGGTCTGCGCTGTGATTCTATTGTGGAGTTAAGATTAACCGTTTTAGATACCTTCCAAACTTACCGTTCTGATACCTTATGTGCAGGTGAATCCCTGACCATTAATGATCAAATCTTGGTTACTACAGGTGAGTATGTTATTAACTTCCCGCCAACCCAAGACCGATGTGATTCGGTCGTTACGGTTAACCTGACTGTACTACCTACATTCCAAACTGCGCGATTTGATACC
>JABSSK010000147.1:0-4118 GCA_013214265.1 Saprospiraceae bacterium
TAATTGCATTTCTGGAGACCCTTACGGACTCCGTTTATGTGGTGGGTTCAAATCGTTAAAACAGGTAAGAATATGGGCCATAATAAGAAGCTATTCACTTATGGTATTGGGTTAGTGATGCTGGCTTTGCTAACCCTAGAAGGGTGTAACAAGCCTGAGGACCCCAAGCCTGCTTGTAGCAATTGTTCTGAGGATGACGGAACTATAAGTGGGGTGTATGCGCCAGTTGATTATGTTTTGATACTACCCGGTTGGATGCCTAGTCCCAACATTCCAGAAGATAATCTATTAACTGAGGCAGGTGTTGCTTTGGGCCGTCAATTGTTCTATGATCCCATATTATCAGCGGATAGCTCGCAAAGCTGTTCTAGTTGCCACATACAATCTTTGGCTTTTACGGACGGGGAGCAGGTTAGTACAGGTATACGTGGGCTAACAGGTAGGAGAAATGCTATGTCGTTGGTGAATTTGGGATATAATGCTCGGGGCTTTTTTTGGGATGGCCGTTCGCTCAGTTTGGAAGAACAGGCGCTGGATCCTATCGAGGATCATTTGGAAATGGATAATACCTGGGAAGAGGTAGAAAAAGACTTGAGGGCGCATCCTGAGTATCCTCAGCGATTCCGTAGTGCATTTGGCATTGATAATAAAGACCAACTTACTCGGGATCTGGTAGTGAAAGCGATAGCTCAGTTTGAGCGCACGCTGATTAGTTATCAGTCTCGTTATGATAATGTGATTTGGGAAAGACAAGGGTTTCCTACCGATTCAGAACAAAGAGGTATAGAACTATTCTTTATTGAAGAAAACCAAAGTGTAGCCCATCCCGGTTGTAGCCATTGTCATTTCAACCCTCATTTTACGGATCATGGCTTTAAAAATAACGGATTAGACAGTGTGGCGTCTCTGGAAGCGTTTAGCGACCTTGGTCGCGGGGGTGCTAACAATAACATTTTCGATAATGGGAAATTTCGGGTACCCAGTTTACGAAATGTTGCCCTGACAGCACCTTACATGCATGATGGCCGATTTAATACACTTGAAGAGGTATTGGAAAGTTACGCTTTAGGTGGACATGGGGTGATAAACGAAGACCCGAATATTAGGCCTTTTTTGTTAAGTGAACGTGATAAGCAGGATTTATTGAATTTTTTGCATATGCTTACCGATTCGTCATTTATAGATAATCCTGCGTTTTCTAACCCCTTTGAATAGGTGTTTAAAAGGGTAGGTAAATGTTATTTTATTCACTATTTTAAATTTTTGAAAGTAATAAAATCAAATATAAAACAGATTACAAGCTTTTTTTGGTCATGTAAAGTGTTATTTTTTTTTCACAATAGCTTGTTTTTGTTTTTGTTTGAATTTAAATAAATTAAGATGTTTGTAATGTCAAACGAACAATTCACCGGTAAAATGCCGGTGTTTCGGGATATTTAGTTTGTTTAATAGTAAGTCAGGAATGGGAGCCTGACTTACTATTCCAAACTTTTTACACGCTACGAAAGAGAAAAAGTGAAGTGTTTTGAATGCTTTACTTTTCGAAAAATATAGTTTATGGGATTATCATTAGCCAGGGAGTCGCTTCCGTTTATCGGAGCGACTTTCTTTATGGTATAATTTTCTTTATTTTAATACACTAAACACGATTAAAAAAGTGTTTTGTTTTTAAACTATATTGAAATAAAAAGTGTATTTTCTTATGAATACATATTAAGAAGTATATTCATGGGATTATAATTTGTTAGTAGTTGGTCGTACCGTTTTTTGCGGTACGGCTTTTTTATTTAAAAGTAAACCCATTAAAAAAGGTTGCTTACTTGTTTTTATCTCTATTTTTTCGTTCTTTTGTTGGTAGCGAAGCTCACTATAGCTCTATTTTTTAGACGATAATGCTCATCCCTTTTTCCCTTCACATCTAACTCGTTCGAAAGCGAGGTTCTAACCTTTGTACCTGTCTTTTAGGCAGTGTAAAGGATAATAGATGCCTAAGCGCTACAACTCGTTGTAGGGTTCATGCTATGTATTTAGTATGCCCCATTGATGGATGTCCACTTAGCTACTTCATTTGTAGTTAAAGCGGTCATCTTGCTTAATTTATACTAACAAATTGTAAGTACCAATGAGTAAGAAAATGCAATTATCTGCATCATGGATGTGTTGGGGGAGTTTGATTTTGTTTCTTTTGCTATCCTCTTCTGGGCAAGCGCAATTGTCCGTTTCAATTTCAAAAGTTGACTTGATCTGTTTCGGTTTACCCACCGGCCAGGTTGAAGCGAATTCTACTGGGGGAACAGCGCCATACGCTTACAGTTGGAGTAATGGTGCGGAAGACGCTATTGTAGATCGGTTATTAGCTGGCACCTATACGGTAACGGTTTCTGATGTTTTAGGTGACACCGCAACCGCATCGGTTACATTAACACAGCCAACGCGATTGGAAGTGGACCTATTTACGGACGAATGCCAGTTACCTACCCCAATTTCAGCCAGCCCATCGGGTGGTACTGGGGGGTATGCCTATCGGTGGACTACTGGTGATACCATTCAGACGATTGAAGTCCAGGAAACAGGGCAATACTGTGTGACCGTTACGGACGAAAATTTATGTGGTCGAGTAGCTTGTATTACAATTAATGCAAACCCACCTAGCATCAACTTACTGATCAATGATATCTCCTGTCCTGACGATGAAAACGGCTCGATTCAGGCTATTGTTGAGGGAGGTGAGGGTAACCTGACTTATGCCTGGAGTAATGGGGAATCGACAAGCGCTATTTCTGATCTAACAGAAGGTGTTTATACCCTTACAGTAACGGATGAAGATGGATGTTTTGATATTGCTTCTGCAGTAGTCGATGCCCCTTCCCCACTATCCGTGACTTTTGAACCGGTGCATCCCATATGTCCAGGTGATACGACAGGTAGTATATCAGGGGTTGTATCTGGAGGTACTTTCCCTTATACCTATTTATGGAATACAGGAGAAACGAGTTTGAGTTTGTCAAATATTGATGCTGGAACCTATATCCTTACTGTTACGGATGGAAATGGTTGCGAATTAATTGATTCGATGTTGTTGGTAAATGATTCCAACCTAGAGGTTACATTGGATGTAAGAGATGAAACGTGTCCAGATCAGGATGATGGGTTGATTATAGCTAATGTGACGGGTGGAGTAGAGCCTTACACCTATGTTTGGACTACAGGTGATACGGCAGCATCGATTTCGGATCTGGCGCCGGGAACTTATAGTGTTATTATTACGGATGCAGTGGGCTGTGTATTGGTTTCGGAAGTTGACACTGTTTTCCCTTCACTTGATTTTGAGATTGACATTGCCGTCGAACCCACAACTGCCCCTGGCGCTAGCGATGGTTCCGCCACGGTTACTGTTGTGATGGGACAGGGTCCATTTACTTTCAATTGGAGTACTGGTGATACGACCGCAAATATTTCTAATTTATCGGCAGGGAATTATTCTGTTACTGTTACTAGGGCAGATGGCTGTGAAGCTACAGGTGCTATTACCATTCTTGAAACGGATCCATTAAGTGGAATCATTGCAGCACCTGAGAATATTTGTCCAGGTGACAGCAGTGGAACAGCGACCATAACTATCCTAGGAGGAACCGAGCCTTACCAGATTGAATGGAGTACCGGCGATACAACGGGTACCATAGGGAATCTGGTGCCAGGTATATATTCTGTTACCGTGACAGATGCCAATGAATATCAAAATACCGACTCCGTTACCATCGAAGCTTTTCCGGATATTCAGGTTACATTGGATGCTCCGGAGTTTGTATGTGGAGGGGAAGCACTCGGTACCATAAATGTTACGGTGGAAGGTGGTGTGCCTGAATTTACATATGAATGGAGTAATGGAGAGTCTTCAGAGAATCTAGAGAATCTAGGCTCAGGTACTTATTCCGTTACGGTTACGGATGCTAATGGCTGTCAGGCGGAAGCGACAGCTAGTATTGAAATTGTTGAGCAAATAGAACTTGAAGTAACCGGTAGAAATTTATTTTGTTTTGGTGATAATTCGGGTGGCGCGAGTGTCATGGTTACTGGTGGGATTGCTCCCTACACCTACCAATGGAGCAACGGAGATA
>JABSSK010000147.1:4128-10772 GCA_013214265.1 Saprospiraceae bacterium
CTACTGCTCAACTCATAGGTTTAGCTGCTGGCATGTATATGGTTACGGTTACGGATTCAGCTTCCTGTACGGCTACAGATAGTGTTTTGATTGCTCAGCCAAATGAAATTATTGTGGAAGCGGAAATAGAAGATTTGCTATGTGGGGAAGCCAATACAGGGTCGATTATTCTCAGTGCAACAGGAGGCTTTCCCCCATTTGAGTATAATTGGAGTAACGAAAGTGATAGCCCTGTGTTATCAGATTTGGATGAAGGAGTATATGTGGTTACCGTTACGGATGCTACGGGTTGTTTTATTGTGAATAGCTATGACGTAGCCAATCCTGGGAATCCAGAATGTAATGTTAATGTTACTCGGGTCGTTAGTACGCCGGCAGCTATGGATGGAGAAGCAAGCGTAACGGTCATTGGTGGTGTAGCTCCATACACTTATGAATGGGGTAACGGTCAAACTGGAGTTTCGGCAGATAGCCTTGGTGTTGGTGACTATTCAGTTACTGTTACAGATGCCAAAGGGTGTTCAACTAGCTGTTCAATTGCGATTACTCCATCGTCGGCTCTATTAGGGGATTATGTATGGTTAGATGAGGATTATGATGGATTTCAGGATACTACAGAAGCAGGCATACCCGGTATTGAAGTTATTTTAACTCCGCTAGGGGAATGTGATACGCTTCCTATGGATACTACATTTACGGATGAAACTGGGTTTTATTCTTTTGTTGTTGAACCTTGTGCTTATAAGTTGACCTTTGTAGTACCGGATAGCTTGTCAATTACAGTGCCAAATAATACCCAGAATCGTGAGCTAGACAGTGATATCGACCGGTTAACGGCAATGACCGATACCATTCTTATTGAAGCAGGCGAAACGGATTATTCTTGGGATGCAGGCTTGGTTCCAAGCCCGACCAGTTATTTCCTTGATCCTTGTAATTGCCTGAATAATGCGACTAATGATGAGAATGGGCAGTTTGGTGACCTTTTCATAGTAATTAATGGTCTTCCTGGTGACGATTGGATTATTACTGAAATCGTAAATATGTTCGATGTAGATAGTCCTGAACCTCCGGCTTTACCCATACCAGTATTACCTGGTGATACCCTTCAGGAATTTTCTTTTGGAGAGTATCGGATGCCTTTCCGGGTAGTGGACAATCAGCCTTATTCTATAACGGTGACTAATGGTATCGATACGATTACCGAAGGTGGGCTGTGTATCTATCCGGATATTGAGGTGGTTAATATTCCTAGTGATACGATCGATTTATGCCTAACTGGTGGTATTTTCATTCCTGATTTACTGCCATCCATCCCGGGAGATCTCGAAATTCTTCTGGATGGCGTACCCATTAATGAGGTCGATCCATTACAATTAGGAGAAGGCATATACACGCTTGAGGTCAATCTCTTCCCAACCGATGAGGCAGAGTGTATTGCTACCACGATTCGAACGATTATTATTGGTACGGCAGGTTGCCCAGCTAAGTTAGGCGATTTTGTCTGGCTAGATACAAACGAGAATGGATTGCAAGATGCCGGTGAGCCAGGCGTTAGTAATGTTCAGGTGATTTTGCAAGCACCGGATGGTTCACCGCTTGACACAACAACTACGGATAATACCGGTATGTACATGTTCATGGTTGAGGCGGGTGAATACAAGCTAACATTCGATAAATTATCGAATTATGAATTTACCATACCTAATGCAGGTGACGATTTATTAGATAGTGATGTTGATCCTGCTACCATGATGACACTCGTGGTATCTTTGGAGGAAGGGGAAATTAACAATTCATTGGATGCAGGGTTCATTACCCCATGTATCAATGTGACTGATCCTGGGGAAATAGGTTTTGATCAAATGGTTTGTGGTCCGGGTAATGATCCTGATGCACTAGTAAGTGTACGAGGTGCTTCTGGTGGGGAAGGAGAACTGGAATATTTGTGGATGTATTCTGTGGAAACCGAAACTTTTAATATGGGATTATTCACGCCGATCCCTAATTCTAATAGTGAGACATATGATCCGGGGCCACTATTCGAAACAACGTGGTTTGCGCGCTGTGCACGTCGGGTAGGATGTCCGGGATTTCTGGAGCCAGAATTAGTAGAAATAACAGTTAAAGAGGATGCAATTGCGGATATCACTGGACCTAATGTTGTTTGTTACACGGAGGAAGCTACTTATCAGGTAGAAAGTAAAACAGGAGATCCTGATGATATCCTTTGGGAGTTCCCGTTAGGCGTTACCAGTAGTAGTGATTCGGATGATGAGGTTACCTTATCGTTTGCATCATTCGGACAATATACCATTCAGGTGTCAGTTACGGAAAATGGGTGTACTGCAATCGGTACTAAGAAAATTGTCGTTACCACTAATTCAGATTATTGTGATGGTTCTGATTTTGGAATAGAAGTCAGTGCTGTGAATCAGGATAAGGAAGTGATGGTTAAATGGGACATGTTAGATGATAGCCAGCGCTACATTTTTGATGTAGAACATGCTGCCGATGGGGAGAATTACATCGTCATTGCACAAGTTGATGAGCCTAATCGTATTGTTGATGGCGTGAAGTATTACGAATACATGGATCTTTCGCCCAAAGTGGGGCGTAATTACTATCGTGTTAAAGTAGCTAATCCAAATGGTGAAGTGTCTTATTCTGAGGCAATTGAGTTAAGGTTAGGACAAACCGAAGCTAAAATGTTAGTTTATCCGAATCCAGCTCAGGAATCTGTTACCATCGAATTCTTGGAAGAAATGCCAACCAGAATGGAAATTGAGTTGATTAATGCGAATGGTAAAACATTGCGTTCCTTCCTCGTTGGGGGGGAAACCATTAACCAACCAATCGACCTCAATGGGTTACCAGCAGGTCTTTATTTCCTGAGGGTAAAAATGAGCCGAGAAGATACCGAGGTGATTAAGCTTTGGAAAGCGGAAGAATAAAGTCGGACTTAATCTATCTCTACATACCATTGTATCTATTGATGCATTTAGCCGCTGCTCATGAGCAGCGGCTTTTTTAATAACAATCATTTTGTAATCATAAAAGTTATATAATTGGTGTGTGTTGCCATTTTTAGGGAATTTAGGATGGATTAAAGCGGGTTAAAAGGTTTATATGATAATATGTTGGTTTGTTTTTATCACTTTTTTAGTTATAAAAAAGTGGTAAAATATTGCTTGTTGCAAAAAAATGATCTATACTTGCACCAGAGAAATGATTAGAAAGAAGTTTTATGTAATATAATTTTCGAAAGGAAATTACAATTTACAGGAGTCATGAAAAAGATCAATCGTCAAATGGAAATGTGCTGTTGCCCATGCTGCTGTTGTACGGCAGGCATATTTTCCCGCGGTGCTTGATTTGGTTTGATAACTATAAACAAAAGAGCTCTTTCGGGAATATCCCGAAAGAGCTCTTTGTATTACTGGCATCTGATTAAGACGAAAAAATGAATAAACAAATCCCCACAATTAACCCTCTCGATCAGAAAGATATTGACGAATTAACACGAAGGATTGACGGTTTTAGTTCAGGAAAGGAAGATGAGGAGAGATTCAAGCATTACCGATTGACTCGAGGTGTGTATGGCCAGCGGCAACTCGGGGTGCAAATGTTTAGAATAAAGATTCCTTACGGAAAAATTACACCTGAGCAATTAATTCGTATTGCAGATTTATCTGAGCAATACACCAACGGGAATCTACACCTTACTACTCGACAAAATATTCAGTTGCATTATGTACGATTGGCTGATTCTCCAGCTATATGGACAGGATTAGCGCAGGTTGGCATGCACGCGCGCGAAGCTTGTGGCAATACGGTTCGTACGGTAACCGCTTCAGCGACTGCGGGGGTTAATCCTAAAGAAGCTTTTGACGTAAGTCCTTACGCTTTAGCTGTCACGGATTACTTCTTGAGAAATCCGATCTGTCAGGAAATGGGTCGAAAGATAAAAATGGCTTTCTCTGCTACGGAGCAGGATGCGGCATTCACATATTTCCATGATTTTGGTTTTATCGCCAGAAAAAAAGAAGGTCGTCGTGGATTTAAGGTGTTAGTCGGTGGTGGTTTGGGAGCTGTATCTATGGTAGCACATACGATAGCTGAGTTTATGCCTGATGATGAGATCATTCCTTTTGTAGAAGCAGCGATTCGGGTGTTCGATCGGTATGGTGAGCGTCAGAAAAGAATGAAAGCCAGAATGAAATTCCTAATTAAGCAATTGGGTATTGAAGCTTTTATGGATTTGGTAGAGCAGGAGCGCAAGGGTTTAGGTCGCCAGCGGATACCTATTCCGGTGGTAGAAGAATCTGCTTACGAACCGGCGGAAGATACTTCTGTTATTTTTTCTGATTCTATTCCTGGATTTAAGACTTGGAGGAAGACCAATGTGAAACCCCAGAAACAGACTGGGTTTGTGTATGTTCAATTACACGTTCCGCTGGGTAATATATCGGCAGATACAGCTCGAAAGTTGGCTTTAGTAGTAGAAAAGTTCGCCGCACCGGATATGCGAATAACGGTAAATCAAGGATTACACCTGCGATTCGTTCGTCCGCAGGCCTTACCGGCACTGTATTTGCGTTTGCAAGAACTGGGCCTGCACACTGCAGGTTTTGATAGTACATCGGATGTTACTGCATGTCCTGGAACAGATACTTGTGCACTTGGTGTAACGAACAGTACAGGACTAGCTACCCGCTTGTCTCAACTAATACATCAGGAATTTCCTGAATATGTATATGAGCAAAACCTGAAGATCAAGATTAGTGGCTGTATGAATTCTTGTGGCCAGCATATGGCCGCTCAGATTGGTTTTCATGGTAGTTCTATCCGTTTAAAAAATAAAAATTGGATGGTGCCTGCTATGCAGGTTGTTCTGGGTGGTGGTATCCTTCCGGACGGTAGGGGATTCATTGCGGAGAAAGTTATTAAGCTGCCTACACGCAGAATTCCCCAGGCTGTCAGTCTATTGCTAACGCATTATGAAGCAGAAAAGCAAGTAGGAGAATTGTTTATTGATTTTGTGGGTCGCCATGGTAAAAGGTACTTTTATGATCTGTTAAAGCCATTAGCTCAAACGGATACCCTGACTGAGGAAGATTTAATGGACTGGACACAGGAACAAAGATACCAGCAGTCCATAGGGGTTGGCGAGTGTGCAGGTGCTGCTTTTGATTTGGTAGGTACTATTCTTCAGGATGCACAGGACAAGCGTTCGGAAGCTTTTCGTACTTTCGCTGCCGATAAATGGGACTTTGCATCCTATCATGCCTACACATCATTAATTGTGGCGGCCAAAGCAATGTTATTATCAGCAGATA
The DNA here is from genome assembly GCA_013214265.1 of Saprospiraceae bacterium. Classification (GTDB taxonomy): domain Bacteria; phylum Bacteroidota; class Bacteroidia; order Chitinophagales; family Saprospiraceae; genus DT-110. The sequence goes on from JABSSK010000147.1 coordinate 9,468, forward strand.
TCGCATGTAACACCCACGCGAAGATATTAAGTGATTTCCAGCAACATTTCGTCGATACAGGTAAGATTATTACAGTTCCGGATTTTCCGGCTTTCGTGCTTAAAATTAAAGACCAACCACCTACCTCTGCATTTGTAGGTGCTTACCTAGAAGTGGCTAATACCTTGTTTGATGATATTATTGCTTTTCGCAAAAATGAACTGACGCGTTCGGGTACGGATAAGCTTGTTCTGGACCAATACTATAAAGCTTAGTTTATGATTGCTTGGAAAAAACACAGACTAACATTGGTGGGCGCCGGTCCAGGTGATCCGGACTTAATAACTCGTAAAGGCTGGAAAGCATTGCATGCTGCTGATGTGATTTTATATGATGCATTAGTTGCACCTGAATTGCTAAGTGAGATGGACTGTCCGCATAAAGTATTTGTAGGCAAACGAGCAGGTACACAAAGCATGCAACAATCGGAAATTAATCGACTGATTGTTCAGATGGCTTTTCAATATGGGCATGTAGTTCGATTGAAAGGAGGAGACCCCTTTGTATTTGGTAGGGGCTATGAAGAAGTTACATTTGCGCGCGCTTGGGGTCTTGAGGTAGATGTAGTTCCTGGACTCTCCAGTGCAACTAGCTTACCGGGTTTGCAGCAGGTTCCACTTACCCATCGCAATCTGGCCAGAAGTTTTTGGGTATTGCCAGCCACTACGAGTTCGAATCAATTGTCTGATGATCTGGCATTAGCTGCCCGTTCTTCGGCTACTCTAGTCATATTGATGGGAATGCGAAAATTAGCGCAATTATCTGCACTCTTTGCTCAGGTTGGGAAGCAAAATCTTCCTGTCATGATTATACATAATGGGTCGGCTACGGATGAGCGAGTATTATTAACGAATACTAGGGATATGCGAGTGGATGCTGAATGTCAGGGCATCGGAGCTCCTGGTATTATTGTGGTTGGAGAAGTAGTTAGTCTGGCCGTAGAGACCGGCGAAGTAACGCCATTCATTCATCAGGTTAAAAAGTTACGGGCGTGAGTACTAATCCTTTATATCCAATTTTTTTGAAGCTGCACACCCTAGATATGTTGATTGTTGGTGCTGGGGAAGTAGGCTATGAAAAGTTGTCGTTTATGCTCAAAAGTAGCCCACAAGCGAGAATTACAATGGTTGCGCCTTGGGTAAATCCGGATATAACAGATTTACTGGACCGCACGCCGGGGCATTGCGTAACGATAATTAAAAAAGCATTCGAGGAAGCAGCCCTAAATGTTAAATAATTAGCGGTAGCGGCTACCAACAATCCATA